>CAJULJ010000084.1 GCA_910587395.1 uncultured Oscillospiraceae bacterium
TGGCGAACATCACATTCCAGGGCGGGCGCAAACCGAAAAATACCTGGCTGGCCGGAAAGATGAAGTGCGGCCACTGTGGGCGGGCGCTGAAAAGCCTGGGCAACCGGGCGGGGACCCAATACCTCTATTGCACCAAGCGGGCAGACAATATGAGCTGCGAGGGCTGCGGGACGCTTCGGACGGCGGAGTTTGAGCAGTTTGTCTATGAGGCGATGGTACATAAGCTCTCCGAGTTTCAGACGTTGACCGCCAAGGCCGAGACAGTCAACCCCAGGCTGACCGCTTTGAATGTGGAGCTGGCCCAGGTGGAGGACGAGATTGAGAAGCTGTTGAACACCCTGACCGGGGCCAGCGCGGTTTTGATGTCCTACGCCAACGGGAAGATTGAGGAACTGGACGCCCGCCGTCAAGGGCTGATAAAGGAGATTGCCGCACTGAACGCGGAAAGCGTCTCCCCGCAAAAGATCGAGTATCTGTCCTCCCACCTGGGGAATTGGGACAACATCGACTTTGACGACCGGCGGCAGGTGGCCGACATCATTCTCTCCCAGGTCCAAGCCACCGCCGAGCGCGTTTCTTTTGAGTGGAAAATCTAATTTCTTGCCCCCAGCGTCTTATTCAATGGTGTGTTTACCATTGTCAAGCGATGCTACTGTCAGCGAATAAAATTGGTGAAGGAGATTGTTTCCTGCTCCGGCAGGGGAATACCGGCCTTCATTCCGGCCTCCTTGCACTTGAGGAACCAGGCCATGTTCTTGCCCAGGATACGCATGATCTGCATTCCCTCGGCGTCCCTCCGCACCTCGTCCGGCGTGGTTCCATGAACCATGTTCCAATACCGGGAAGTGATGATGGGCATCTGCATCAGGCCGAAATACTTGTTCATCTGATCCCAAGCGGCTGTGGTTCCGGCCCGCCGGGCGGAGATAACCAGCCCCGCGGGCTTCAGCAGGAAGCGGTTCCCGCCGCCGCAGAAATCGGCGTAGAAAGACCGATCCAGAAAAGAGGTAATGGCGCCCGTGGCCCCGCCCCAATGGACGGGAGTGCCAAAGATGAATCCATCGTAGTCTCCGGCCAGCTTCAGAAATTCATTTACTTTGTCATCGAACACGCAGGCGTGCTTCTTGACGCAGGTCTTGCAGGCGATACAGCCGGAGAGGGGCTTGTTCCCGATCCAGAACACATCCGTGTCGATCCCGTTTTGATTCAGCGCAGAGGACACCTCCATCAGCGCTGTATAGGTGCAGCCCTCCTTGTGGGGACTGCCATTGACCAGTAAAACCTTCATAATAAGCTCCTCCTTAATTATCCAGACCGTTGACCCATGAGACGATCTCCTGTTCCGCATCCTGGATGTTGTCCCGGGAAATTGTCAGGCCATCCAGCATCTTTGCCCCTGGCTCCAGGCTCTGAATGGTGGCGGGCGTTCCGGCGAAGCTGCTGCCGCCGTGAGTGCTGAAGGGGATTACCGTCTTGCCGCTGAAATTATAGGTGTCGAAAAAGGTGTAGAGGATCTGAGGCATATCGCTCCACCAGATGGGGTAGCCGATGAAAACCGTGTCATAGCTGTCAAAATCGGAGACAGCATCCTTGACGGCGGGGCGGGTATCCTGATCCTGCTCATCCCGTGCCCGGGCAATCAGGGTGGCGTGGTCGGTGGGATAGGGGTTCTGCGGCTCAATACGATAGATGTCAGCATTCGTTGTTCTTTGAATGACCTGGGCCATATACTGCGTGTTTCCCAGAACCTCGCCGTTTATGACGACCGTGCTGTTGGCCTCCTCGGTGGTCATATTATTGGGATCCGTGGTTTCCGGCATAGAGAAGTAGGCCACAAGAACCTTGGCCTCACCGCTCTGCGCGGGCTGGATGTTTGCCATGGGGAGGTTCAGACCGTTAACCCATTCCACCACATCGGCTTCGGCCACGCCGCTGCGGAACCGCTGGCCCTCCTGCCAGTTGCCGGTTCCGGCCAGCTCCGCCAGCAGCTTGCCGCTTTCGCCCAGGCCGGAGGAAGAAGATGTGCAGAAGGGGATTACGGTTTTCCCGGTGAAGTCGTTGGCATTGATGAAATTGTCTACCGGCCAGGCGGCGATGCCCCACCAGATGGGATAGCCGATAAATACGGTATCATAGTCCTCCCAGCCGTCTACGGCCGTTTCCGTCAGCTCCATGGTTCGCAGGGAGGGATCGTCATGCTCCCGGCTGACCCGGCTTTCGGAATCCGTCCAATTCAGATCGGCGGAGGAATAGGGATCTGCCGGAGTGATCGCAAAGATGTCGCCGCCTGTGGCGTTGGCGATATATCCGGCCACGGCCTCGGTGCTGCCGGTGGCGGAATAGTAGACCACCAGGGTTTTTCCTTCCTCCGCATTGCCGGAAACATCTTCGGCGGGTTCCTCCGGCGCGGAGGGCGCGTCATCGGGAGTATCCGGCTGGGCTTCTACCTGCGCTCCGTCGGGAACGGGGGCCGGCGTTCCGCTGTTGGGAGGGGTGTCTGCACACCCAACCAGCAGGAAAAGGCTTATTGCTGCCGCCAGCAGCGCGAAACGTGATTTTTTCTGTCTCATGTTATAGATCCTCCTATTTCATGATTGTTTTTGTACCGCCGAACACCTGGGACATCTCCATCGTGTCCAGCGCATTGTCCAGTGCCTGCACCTCGGATGCTGTCAGCACAGTATCCGCCGCTCCCGCGTTCTCCCGCATCCGTTCCAGCTTGCGGGTGCCGGGAATGGGGACGATATAGGGCTTTTTGCGCAGCATCCATGCCAGGGAGATCTGCGCGGGTGTGGCCTGCTTTTCCTCCGCCAGCCGGTGGAGCAATTTCAGCAGCGCCCGGTTCTGCTCCATGCCCTCCGGGGTGAACTGCGGCATGACGCTCCGGTAATCTGTCCCGGCTTCAAACATGGTTTCCCTTCCGTACCGCGCGGATAGGAGGCCGTTTGCCAGCGGGGAGAACGCCACATAGCCGATGCCCAGCTCCTCCAGAAGCGGGAACAGGTTCTCGTACCACCGTGCCATCATGGAGTAGCGGTTCTGGATCGCCGTTACCGGGCAGACGGCGTGAGCGCGGCGGATGGTGTCCTCCGTCGCTTCGGACAGGCCCCAATGGGTGATTTTGCCCTCCCGGATCAGATCGGCCATTACCCCGGCCACTTCCTCCACCGGCACATTGGGATCGGCCCGGTGCTGGTAGTAGAGGTCGATGTGATCCGTCCCCAGCCGCCGCAGAGAATTTTCCACGGAGGTTCGGATCACCGCGGGCCGGGAATCCGGCACAAGGAGCTTGTTCACCGCCATGCTGCCCCTGTCAAAATGGATGCCGAACTTGGTGGCAAGAACCACCTTGTCCCGGCACTCTTTCAGCGCGGTTCCCAGCAGCTCTTCATTGTGGTGGGGATCGTCCGCCGTTCCGTAGACCTCGGCGGTATCGAAGAAGGTATATCCCATATCCGCCGCCTGCCGGATCAAGCGGATGGCTTCGGTTCGATCTGTGGGCGCACCGTAGGCATGGGAGAAACCCATGCACCCAAGGCCAAGGGCTGAAACCTTCAAATCGCGCCCTAATACTCGCTGTTCCATCTCAATTCCTTTCTGCTGCGATTGCTGTTGTTCCTTGCTGCGATTTGATTTTAACGCACGGAGACAGAAAACAGAAGTCTCGATTGGTTCATCAGTATCAAGTCAAAGGTTGACACTGAAAGGCGTCAAAAAAGGCCGAGGTTCCTCAGCCTTTTTATCTGCCTTATTTTATTTCAGAAAGCTATACTGCTTTTCGTCTACCGCCTCACACCACTCGGTCCGTCCACCCTCGCCGGGGACCTCTATGGCCAAGTGCTGGAACCATGAATCCTTGGCCGCGCCGTGCCAGTGCTTCACGCCGGCGGGGATGTTCACTACGTCACCGGGGCGCAGCGCTCTCGGCTCCCGGCCCCATTCATGATACCAGCCCCGGCCGCTGACGCAGACCAGCATCTGTCCGCCGCCGCTCTCGGCGTGGTGGATGTGCCAGTTGTTCCGGCACCCCGGCTCAAAGGTCACGTTGAACACCGGCACCTGCTCTTTGGACAGCGGTGCAAGGTAGCTCTGCCCAATAAAATACTGTGCAAAGGCATCATTTTTCTCCCCTACGGGGAAGCAGGACAGCCGGTCGGGGTCTATGCCATCATCCTCGCCGTAGACATCCTGGATCAGCGGGAAGGTACTCCACGCCTTGGGCCAGCCGCAGTAAAAGGCAAGCTGGGTCACAATCTCCACGGCCTCCTGCTTGGTGACGCCGTGGGCCTTGCCCAAGCTGAGGTGAGATTTAAGCTGGGGATACAGCCCCGCCGAGAACAGCGCCGCAATGGTAATCATACTGCGGTCACGGGGAGAGAGCTGATCCTCCCTTGACCAAACCTCGCCAAAGAGGACATCATCGTTCAGTTCCGCGAATTTCGGGGCGAGATCACCCAGGCGGTCGCGGCCCGCTGTTTGCTTTTCTGCCATAGCGAATAATCCTTTCTTTATTTCATTTCAGCTTCCCGCCGTCATGGAACGCTTTTCCAACGACCTCGCCCATCTTGACGTAGGTATTGCCGCAGGGGTCAAAGGAGATGGCTTGCAGCTTGGCGGCATCAATTTTACCGTCCGCGCCCAGCACCCTCTCATCCGCGCTGATGCCCGCGATCTGGCCGATGATGTTGCCGTCATCGCTCACCCTGAGCAGCCTGCACTCCAAGGCAACCGGAAACTCATCAATCAACGGAGCATCCACCGCTTCGCTTCGGGTGGTGTGAAGCCCCGCCTTGACCAGCTTATCCGGCTCCTGATTGGCGGACACCAGCCCCACATAGTCCGCTTCCACCACATGGGCGGCGTCGGCAAAGCTGACGGTGAACGCGCCCTTTGCCTTGATGTTCCTGGTGGTCTTGTGTCCCGCGCTCAGGCAGAGGACTACCTTATCCCGGTCATACAGACCACCCCATGCGGCGTTCATCGCATCCGCCCTTCCGTTCTCATCATAAGTGCCGATAATCAGCACCGGCAGAGGAAAGAACCAGGGGTTACTCTCAAAATGTTTTCTCATAGTGATCCTCCGTTTCGTTATGATAAGCCGAGTATAGACCTTAAAGCCTACTCCATATCAAGAGTGTTCGAAAATTTTTCAGACTTTCGTATACCGCAGCCACAGAGCATCATCATCCAGTTTTTCTACGGCTTTCAAATGAAATACCGCCGGAAGCCGTTCCGGGAGGAACGCCGGTTTCTCAAACAAGGATGCCGATTTCCGGTTCCCGTCCGCTGTGGGAGCGAGGATGATACGCAGCTCGTCAATCAAATCTTCCTGGGAGAAAGACCAGTTCATCTGGCCGCCGCCCGCCAGCATCAGCCGGTCAATGTGAAACAAAGCTTTTAGTTTACCAAGCAGCAGAGTACAGTCCAGCCGGTCTTTCCCGGTGAACACATAGGACACATCCACCTTCCGCAGATAGGCCAGATACTCATTGGAAACCTGCTCTGTAAGAACCTCGATCACATGGGCTTTCGGACGGCCCCGCTTCTCAATGTACTTGCTGTTCCAGCCCAGTATCCCCTGGGGGTCTACGGATACGATGAAGTTATGAACGTCAGTCGGGGCCGCATAGTCCTCGTGGGGCCAGACGGTTTCGCAGGTAGGCAGCACCGCCGGAGCGAGGCCGTTGGAATAGGTTCCCGCCATGGTGGTTGTACCGTAGATAGTGGCCTGACAGCCGAAGGTGGCGCGCAGCTGGCCGTAGGCTTTGGCGCAGGCGGCGGACATACACGCCCCGTCAATCCTTCCGTCCAGCGCCATCAGCATATGGCAGACAACAAAAGGCATTTCCATCTTAATATACCAACGCCGTGAAAGAAAACTGAACCAGTTTCCATTCTTTTTCCCGCTGAATATAAACTTCTGTCACCGCAAAATGGTGTGTTGTGAACACGCCATTCAGCAGCAGCCCATAATTGCAGTCTGTAATGACAATCGCTGTACTGCCAAAGAACTGTACGCTCTGACTGTTGAATTTGATTTCCGTGGGCTTGAACTGGCCGCTGGTATAGCAGCGAACCTCTTCATCCAACCCACAGGTAACGCCGATGTGCACGAAGCGGCAGCTGGGGTCGGCAATCTCCCGCATTTTTGTTTCGTCAGCCCGCTCCATCGCCTGCCAGAACTTTTGCGAAATTTCAATGATTTTATGCTCCATGATTTGCTTCCTCCTGATATATTTTCTGATAAAATGGTCAATATGCCTCCTGGAAGATTCGCGCGATTGCCCCGTGGCACATTTTCCCATAGCCGCCGGGAGCCACATTGCAGGAGGCGGCGATGATCCCCAGGTCGATGCTCTCATCCACGCCCAGCTCCCGCAGAGTGGTGGGCAGGCCGATTTCCCTGATGAAGGCCGCCAAAGCCTCCACACCAGCGGCGGCAACCTCATCATCGGTCTTTCCGGTGGGGTCGATGCCCCAGACACGGACGGCAAACCGCTTGAACTTTGCAAGCCCGTCCTTGTAGATGTGCCGGTAGTACACCGGGTGCAGGACGGCCAGTCCCGCGCCGTGATTGCAGTCGGTGTAGGCTCCCAGCTGATGCTCCATCTGGTGGCACTGGAAGTCGCCCTTTTTGCCCAGCTTGATCAAGCGGTTTTCCGCCATCGTGGATTCCCACATGAGATTGCTCCGGGCATTGTAATCCTCCGGGTTTGCCAGAGACGCCCGCAGGTCCCGGATCACGCCCCGCATGAGGGCTTCGGAAATATCGTCCGATACATTCTCCGCGTCGCAGGGGCTGAAATATGTCTCCATGATGTGGCTGAGAATATCAAAGCCGCCGGAGGCCAACTGGAACCTGGGGACGCTGTACGTGTAGGTGGGGTCCATCAGGGCAAACCGGGGATTGGCGGCGGGATAGTCCCGGCCTGTTTTGACCTTCCGGGCCTCGTTGGTGATAACCGCGCCGCCGTTCATCTCACTGCCGGTTCCGGCTACGGTGACGATCACCCCCAGGGGCAGGGGCTGGAAATCCACCACACCGGGCCGCGCCCAAAAATCGTCCCAGATGTCCCCATCGTAAGCCGCGGCCATGGAGATAGCCTTGCAGCAGTCCATAACGCTGCCGCCGCCGATGCCAAGAATTACGTCTACACCCTTTTCCCGCGCCAGAGCCGCGCCCATCTGCACCTTGGCGTAGGTGGGGTTCGCCATGATGCCGGGAAACTCTACCACGGTTTTTCCGGCGGCGGTAAGAATGCCGGTTACCTCATCGTAGATACCGTTGCGCTTAATGGAGCCGCCGCCGTAGGCCAGCATCACCGTATCACCGTATTTTCCGACGAGGCAGCTCAAATACTCTTTCACACAACCTTTTCCAAAGAAGGTCTTGGTGGCGTTCTCAAAAATAAAGTTATTCATGGTCAATCGTCCTTTTTCAATATAGTTTTTTTTCGGTGCAGCAAGCGCCCTCCATAATGGGCGCAGAAAATAAACAGCCCCATAATTGTCAGATAATCAAGGAAGAAAAACAGGATGGGCTCTTCATAATCCAGAAACAGAAAATGCGTTTGCAAAAGCAGATAATCAGGAAAACCGCGCTTAAAAAACGCATATGCGCCATAGGCCGCTGTCAGCCAGCCCAACACCCGGAGAAGCCATGCCTGTATCCCGGCGGGCTGGCGGAGCGCATTCAGCACCATCCCCCAGTGGAGGCCCAGGTGCAGGCTCATGAACACAAAGCCCCAGAAGGAGCCTGCCATATGAACCTGCCTTGCCGGAGCGTTCTGTCCCCGGATATGAAGACCGGAGAAAAGATGGTTCGATAGAATCGTCCCGCTGGCCATCAGCCCAACCATTGTTAGAAAGCACAGCGCGACAATCACTGTCTGCACGGTACGATAAGCCGGCCAACGCCCCTTGCCCAAGCTCCCGATCCATTTCCGGTTCAGAACAAGGTGTGCGGCGAACAGCAGGAACATCCCCATCCCAATCCATTCATGGGCCGCTTCCCCAATCAGCGAGTAAGGCATCAGGAGCGGCAGAGCCGCCGTCATCAGAAAATCAACGGCACGCTTTGCGATCGGCTTTTTCATCTTATTTCTGTTCATCTACCGGGGGCACCATCTCCGCGTACTTCTTCAGCATCTCCGGTGTGCTGGTGTAGTAGCGGGTGTTCTTATCCAGAGCGGAGATCTCGGCCATTTCTTCCTCCGTCAAGGCGAAGTCAAAAAGGGCAAGGTTGTCCTTGATGTGCGCCGGATTCTTAGAGCCGGGAATGACAATGTTGCCGGACTGGATATGCCAGCGCAGGATGATCTGGGCGCTGCTCTTGCCGTACTTCTGCGCCAGCATGGAGAACACCGGCTCTTCGATCAGCGCCTTGTCCCCGTGACCCAGGGGGTACCATGCTTGGATCGCCATGCCATGGCTGGTCAGGAATTTTTTCAATTCCGTCTCCTGGAAGTAAGGGTGAACTTCCGTCTGGAGGACGGTGGGCTTCACTTCGCAGACGGACAGGATTTCCTTGACCTGCTCTATGTTGAAGTTGGACAGGCCGATGGCCCGGACCTTACCTTCCCGGTACGCTTTTTCCATCAGCCGGTAACCGGCCACATAGTTCCCGGCGGGCTGATGGATCAGCAGAAGGTCGATGTAGCCGGTGTCCAGCCGCGCCAGGGTTTTCTCCACAGCGTCAGCCTGCTCGTAGAAGGACGGCCACAGCTTCGTTTCCAGGAAAATCTCCTCCCGCTTCAGCCCGGACTTTTTCATGGCCCGCCCCACGGCTCGCTCGTTCACATAGGCGTTGGCGGTGTCGATCAGGCGGTAGCCGCCCGCAAGGGCGCTGACGCAGGATGCCTCCGCCTCATCAGGGGACAGCAGGAAGGTGCCGATACCGGCCATGGGCATGACCACGCCGCCCGTCAGTGTCAAAGTCATTTGTTCATTCATATCGAAATTCTCCTTACAAGAAAAAGATGGGGTACTCTTGTCATTAAGAATACCCCATCTCTGCTGAAAACAGAAGTATCGGTTTGTTTATGAGTATCAACCTTTGGCTTATAACTTTGCGTTCATTACATGGGCCACGGTGCGAATCAGCCTTTGAACTGTGGGCGAAGGTGTGGGCGAGTGCAGTAGCCCGAAGGGAATGGAGTGGTTCCACTCCACGGGAAGGATTTTCAAAAGCGGGTGTATGCCCTCCCACTGCGGAACCGCCATCAGCAGAGCGTTCTCATGCTCACACTGATTGAATACCTCCAGATTGTAAAAGGAAAAATCAACGATTTGAATTTCTGGATGCTGTTCCCACAAATCATCCCGCAGCCTGTCCACATACTTGCTCCAGTTGCGCTTCATAAGCATAAACCGCTGTCCATACAAGTCCTCTACTGTCAGCTTTTTCTTCTGGGCCAGCGGATGGTAAATAGACACCGCACAGCAGATAGGAACCCGCATCAGCTCCAGCGCATCGCAGGCGCGCAGGGTCAGCATGGTTTCGTCAAAAATACCAGCCACAATGTCGATGTTCTGCCCCAGGTTTGCCAGAATTTCGCGTGCGTTCTCCGGGGTGTTATCAAAGTTCACCATCTGGAATTTCAGCTCCGGGTGGACCTCATGCACCCGGGGCCATAGGTCCAGCAGGAACTGGCTGGGCGTCATCAGTGATGTACCGATACGGATCACGCTCTCGTTGCTCTGCATGGCGTTCTTGGCCCGCACCTGGGCATCCCTGGCGTACTGGATCATGTACTTGGCGTCCTGATAGTAGGACTTGCCCGCATTGGTCAGCGTCAGACCACGGGGGGTGCGGTTGAATAGCCGCACCTCCAAGCTACCCTCCAGCAGATTGATCTGCTTCATCACCGCTGTGGAGGATATGAACAGCGCCTC
>CAJULJ010000085.1 GCA_910587395.1 uncultured Oscillospiraceae bacterium
GTGTGCAACCTGGGCACCGGCAAGGGCTACTCCGTGCTGGACGTGCTCCACGCCTATGAGAAGGCCTGCGGCAAGGACCTGCCCTACGTCATCGAGCCCCGCCGCCCCGGCGACATCGCCGTGTGCTACGCCGACCCCGCCAAGGCCCGGGACGAACTGGGCTGGGAGGCACAGCTGGGCATCGACGAGATGTGCGCCTCGTCCTACAAGTGGCAGTCCTCCAATCCCAACGGCTACAAAGGCTGACAAGCTTGAAAACAGCGCCCGCGGGCATTCCGCAGGCGCTGTTTTATCCGCGCTTTTGTAAAAAAGAACGCAATTATTTACAATCCGGACGCTCATAAGCATGGCAGGATGAATCCGGAAATGACCTGCCGTAATTGGAGCAAAGGCGTGTAAGAAAGACAGCGGCGGAGCCCGAATCGGCTCCGCCGCTGCGTATTTCCCGCGAAACAGGTAATGCTCAGCTGTTACTTCAGGCCGTTCTCGTAGGCCTCGATCATCTTCTTGAACGTGTGGCCCGTACGACGCTTGAGCTTTTCCAGGGAGCGCGCGGTGCTCTCGCCGGTGAAGATCTTCACATCCAGGCGCAGGGTGCCGTCCTCCTCGGGGGTGACGTAGATTTTGTCGATATACTGCTCCACGAACTCTTTCCCGATCAGCCCCTGGGCGGCGCTGTCCTGGGCGGCTTTCAGGGTGCGGCGGATGCCGTCGATGTGTTTTTTGTAATCGGCGCTGGACTCCAGCTGCTCCTCCAGTTCCTGAACGGCTTGCTCGGCTTCCTCGATTTCCCGGTTGCACCCGGCGGTCATGGACAGGAAGTCCGCATCGGAAATCTGGCCGGTCACATTGTATTCCAACAGCTTGGCCTTTTTCTTCCGGGCCAGCTCCGCCGCTTTTTTGTGTCCCTCAATGCGCTTTGGCAGCTCCCCGCTGTCAGACAGCTCCTTGTACATCCGCACATATTCCTCCACCATGGCGTCCGCGTCCGCCTTGGTCTCCTTGAACACGTCGAACAGCAGGGGCTTCAGCTCCTCCTCATAGATGGCGAAGGAGGGACAGGAGTCCGCCCCCGCCTTGATCTTGCCGGAGCACACCCATTTGCTGTTTTTGTTCCCCGCCCGGTCCCTGGATTCCCGGCGGTAGTAGGGGGCCCCGCAGTGGGTGCAGAACAGCTTGCCGGTGAGCAGGTTGTCGTGGTTGCAGATGCCCTGGCGGGCTTTCACATCCTCGCTGCGGCGGCGGAGGACGGCGTTGGCTCGTTCCCAAAGCTCCTCGGGCACGATGGCGGGGACGATCTCCCCGGTTTCGTCCTTGAACATCACCCACTCCTCTGGGGGGAGAAATTTCTGCTTCCTGGTAAACATGTCCACCACCCGAACCTTGTTTCCCACGTAATAGCCCTTGTATTTGGGGTTGGAAATCATGTTGGACATGGTGGAGTGGGCGATTTTGTTGCCCTTCAGGTTACGGTATCCCTTGTCCCAGAAAATGGTCTCGATCTGCTTCATGGAATATTGGTCGGTGGCGTACAGCTCAAACAGCTCCCGCACCATGGCGGCCTGGGACTCGTCGATGACCAGCCGCTTGTTTTCCTTGCGGTAGCCGAAGATGCGGTCGTTGCCCAGCACCACGCTCTGCCTGATGGCCTGCTGGTGGCCGAATTTCACCCGGCTGGACAGCTTGCGCAGCTCGTCCTGGGCGATGGAGGACATGATGGACAGGCGCAGCTCGCTGTCCTCGTCAAAGGTGTTGATGTTGTCGTTCTGGAAGAACACGCCCACGCCGCTGGACAAAAGCTGGCGGGTGTACTGGATGGAATCCAGGGTGTTGCGGGCGAAGCGGGAAATTTCTTTGGTGATGATAAGGTCGAATTTGTCCGCCCCGGCGTCGTCGATCATGCGGTTGAAGTTTTCCCGCTTGCGGGTGGAGATGCCAGACAGGCCCTCGTCAATGTAGCCGGAGACAAAGGTCCACGCCTTGTTTCTGCGGATCAGATCCTCATAGTAGCTGATCTGGTTGCCTAGGGAGTTGAGCTGCTCGTCGCTCTCGGAGGACACCCGGGCGTAGTACGTCACCCGCAGGGGGACGTCGTAGACCGCCCGGGTGCGCAGCTCCTGGCGGATGGTATGTAGGTCCATGGCGCGCCCCCTCTTTTGGTTTCGTTGTATCATGTTCTATTTTGCATTATACCGCTTAATACGAAAAAGTCAAGGATGGGGCAAACGGCAGCTGCTGATCTTCAGCGACATCTGATTGCGCTCCTGCTCGGTGATAAGTCCCTTCTCGTACAGGGTTCGGTTGTAGTAATCCAGCCAGAGGCGGCTGCCCAGCTCCTGCTTTTTCAGCGCCTCAGGGGTGGCCTTTTGCTTTGCCATGGACGTGCCGCCTCCTCTCGATAAAATGATTTCCAGTTTTGGTATCTGCTATTCCTTTGATGATGGCGTGCTCAACACGCACTTCAGCTCGTGAACAATCAAAGCTTTAAAGCCGGCCGCATCACTGCTCCGGAAGGGTCTCATCAGTCCTGCCGCATGTGATTATTTTCTACTCTTCCTTTCCAGACTCACTCCCACAGCAAAACCAAAGGATGCCGGAATCACCCAGCCGAGCCCGTAGGTGTAGAACGGGAGAACCCGTCCCGCAAAGTCGGCCACAGGCTGGAATCCCACCACCCGGAACAGCTCCAGTATCGCCGCGGCCAGGGTAAACCACATGGTCCATTGGTAGACCGGACGGGCGTGACCGAAAAACCGCCCGAAAAGCCCCAGCAGGATCAGTACGATGGCCAAGGGGCAGAGAAAATAGAGCACCGGGGCAGAGAATTCGATGATCCTGGAGAGGCCGAAGTTGGAGATGAGCAGAGACACGCCGCTGAACACCACCGCCCACAGGGGATAGGAGAGCTTATTGGGGAACATTTCCTCAAAGGTCTCGGCGCAGGAGGTTACCAGTCCCACGGCGGTCTTCATACAGCAGAGGGGGACCGTCACCGCCAGCAGCAATCCGCCCCCCTTAAGGTTCCAGATTTTTTCGTCGATAAAATAGCCGTTGCAACTGACGGAATTATCACCGACATCGAATCGACAATGTTTTATTTGGCGATGGCACTCGTGGGCATGAAAGCTGAGGCATCCCCGCCACCAATTCCATTACTTGGTCCAAATGTCTACTTTCTTGAACACGAGTCAATAACATTCTCTTTGGATGACGATGTTTTTGGATGCTTTCATCAAGCAATCATTTTTCCAATTTGGAATTTGCGGAAGCGGGGACTAACCTCGGAGACTATACTGGTTGTAATGGTAGAAGAACTATGCCATGCAGTATGGCTAATACCTGATGGGCCTCTAATAGAAGAAAAAGTTAAAGAGATTTTTGAACAGCGGCCAGATCAGTTCTCGCCAGATTTTGTAACAAATGCGTATAAGAGGATAGATCAGATGACTTAAACTCATGGCTTATGAGTTGATTGGAAGCCGTCCCTTCAGATACGTTCAAACTTTCAGCCAATAAGGTCAACTTTTTAAGTAATTGCTCGGGGGCGTTATGCACAATGTTTCACTCCTAACAAGAAAACGTCATTTCAAAAAAAGAGAGGAAGTGCTTAAATAGCGGTCCTCCGCTACTTGAGTTGCAACGATGCAGTCCAAAGAATCGTTGAGCAGTACAGAGATGTCCGGGTCGTAGACCTGATAGCGAAATGCGCTTAAACACACAAGGAGGGGACTGTTACCAGCAGCCTCCTCCTTTTCCTCTCTTTTAGAAATGGCGTTTTCAACTTTCGGGAGAAGTCTCCCACAGATTGCCTTGCTCATCGGGAACAAGGCCGAAAGGCTCAGGGTTCAAAGCATGAGCGGCGTCTGTCGTATGCCGACACTCTCCACCATGCTTATAGCACTCATCCTTGCGACAGGCAGGAATGACGCCATCGCAGAGATAGAGGATTGTATTTTTATTCATTCCATTCTGCCTTTCACGAAGTATAGGAATATCGATATAGGAATAATGCAGGAATAATAGACGAGTTATCTACATTCCCAAAAAGTTTTCCGCTTCTAACTACCGCTTAAACTATTGAGATAACAGCGGTTAAGGACAGTAAAGAGCGGTAAAAGTAAAAGAGTGTTTCTATCAAACTTTTACATTATTTGTTTGTTGACAGCATACCCAAAGGAAAAAACGAAACTATCTTTTTACTTGGTGCGGTAATCTTCCAGCAGTACAGCGCGCTGGTGGTACTATTTCTTCCAAGTGGTCTGACGCTTTGCTCTATAGCAAACATATAAAGAGGATAGATTGATGGAACGTGTTCGTTTTGAAGATGGAACGATTCTCTATATAGAAGATATTGCCTTGGCTAAACTATTTAAATATCTTCAGCGAAGCAATACATCTAAAGAGGCAGGCGGTATCCTTATCGGGAAGCAGGCCAAAGGACGAGAAGAATACTATTTGTGTGATGTTTCTGAGCCTTCACATATGGACAAAAGAGGTAGGTTTTCTTTTGTCCGCAATAAAGTGTCTGCGCAACGAATCATCAATAAAAAGTGGCATGAATCAAATGGTATACTTTATTGTATTTTCTACCAACTCTGGGCTGGGCAAGACGCCGGAAAGATTGACGCTTACCTCCTATGTATTACTTTCTGCTTGAATAGTCAATCAGTTTCAATAAAATCTTCCGTTCGTTAGGGATATCCTCGTTGAGTACCCGCTTTAATAATCCCCCCAGTACCCGTCCCACCTCCGGACCCGGTTCGATTCCCGCAGCTATCACATCCCGCCCATCCACCGCCAAATCCTTCAGCGTGAGGCACTGCCGCTCCGCCAAAATTTGCTCCGCTTTGGCCTTAATCTCGTCTAACTCCGCCAGCCGATCCTTTACCTTTTTCGGATCCTGCCCCATACTATCCGCCCACTTGACCTCCAAGAGCTGAAAGAACGCCTCCGGCCCCAGCCGGTTGAGCCAGCGCCGGATGACCTGGCTCCTGGGCTGCAGCTGCGCATCGTGGCACTCCACCAGCAGCACCACCCGCTCCCGGGTCTTGTTGTCAAATTTCAGCGCCCGAAGCATCTCGTCCGCCAGCTGGGCGCAGACGGCAGGATGGCCGTAGAAGTGGTCGATACCCTGCTCGTCAGTGGATTTGCAGGCGGGCTTGCCGATGTCGTGGAGCAACATGGTCAGCCGCAGCGTCACATCGGCGGGTGCCGCCTCCACGGCGTGGATGGTGTGCTCCCAGCCGCCCCAGCAGTGCCAAGGATTGTTTTGCTCCAACGTAACCAGCGGCCCAAGCTGGGGCCAAAACTGGCAGAACACATCCGGGTACTGCCGCAGAACGTCTCCGGCTTTTTTGCCCATCAGCAGCTTGCGCAGTTCCGCGTTGATCTGCTCCTCCGCCACTCGGTCCAGCATGGCCCGATTTTCGTGGACGGCTCGGGCGGTGCGTTTCTCGATCGCATAGCCAAATACGGCTGCAAACCGCAGGGCCCGCATCACCCGCAGACCGTCCTCCTGAAATCGTTGATCTGCCTCACCCACACAGCGGATCAGCCCTGCCTTGATATCATGGACCCCGCCGAAGGGGTCGCGCAGGTTCCCGTCCAAGTCCATGGCGATGGTGTTTATGGTGAAGTCCCGGCGGGTCAAGTCCTCCGTCAGATTGGGGACAAAACGCACATAGTCCGGCCGCCGGCTGTCGGAATAGGGTCCTTCCGTGCGGTAGGTGGTGATCTCGTAAGGCTCACCCTCCACCAGCACGGTGACGGTGCCGTGTTTCAGCCCGGTCTCGATGATTCGCTGACCGGCAAAGCAGTGCTCCGTCTCCTCTGGGCGTGCGAAGGTGCAGATATCCCAGTCGTGGGGCGTCACACCCCGCAACAGATCTCGCACACAGCCGCCCACCAGATAGGCTTCAAAGCCCGCCTCGGCCAGCGTCTGGAGAATTTTCCGCGCTCCAGCGGGAATGTCAAATTTCAACTCAAAGCACTTCCTTTACGCATAAGGCAGTAAAATGGCAACTGGGATATTTCCCGCCGTCATTTTACTGCCTTATGCGTATGCAATTTACCTGTCCGCAAGTTCTCTCACACTTGCCCAGATGCCGTTCAGCTTACCAGTATTGCCAAAGGGCTTTACTGGACATTGCGGCGAGCGGCAACGACCAACAAAACCGCAGAATTCTGGCTATATTTTGTCTGTCGTAATATTCAGGCACTGTCTCTGATAACGCCCGATAAACGTGAGCATCGCCTTCTGCAAGTCCAAAATAGATGACGGCTCGGACAGCACGCGATACATTTTCCGAATTTCCTCCCGAGCCCTTTTGCGGGACGGGAGTTCAAAGTAGGAGTGGATGCTGACTGTGCAGTTTCTCAAGTAATCTGTCAGGTAATGGGCGAGGACAGGATCAAAACTGCTGTTGTACAAGCGTATGGCAAGGTTCCCACATGGAAAGAAAGCATATGCTTTGACATCATCGAAATCACCACCCCCGAACGTAAACCATTCGGGATGTTTTTCTGGATCCCAAATCCCGCAATCATAGAGCGCCTTGGCAACGGCAAGCATACGCGGGGGGCAGTCCGGCAGCAGCTCCCGGTCCTTGTCCCGCTTCAGCAGCATACAATAGTCATTCCACTTCATATCCAGCAGCAGAATGGCCTGGAGATCGGCAAAGGTCTCGCTGAACAGATAGCACACCTGTTTCTCAAACCGATCCAGCATATCCTGATATGTGCCGCTCTCAACCTGGGCCTCGGACTTAAATATACCGGATATGTCCTCCAGGATTGCATAAAACAGGTTTTTCAGCTTGCCTTCCGCCAGTTCATTTATGGTCCACTCCTGGGCCGGATTAGGCTCCCGGCCTGTCTCCGGGTCGGCTAAGCCGATTTCCCAGCGGACATAGCGCCGGATCTGCTCCATCAAGGTCTGGCCGCCGGTATTCCCAGACAGGATCGTTCGGATTTGATCAAAGGCTCCCTCACACAGCTGGGGGATGTCCCGTATATCCCCGGCTATCTCTAGAATCAAATCCTTGATGTTGCTCTGGTGGTTCCTCTGACCACTACTGTATTTATCCTTCGCTACCTCCTGGGCCAGAACCCGGAGCGTCTTGGCTGCGCCGCACAGCGCGTTCCATGAGGGATAATGTTCCGTCCCTGCCGGATGCTGTCCCGGCGGGCAGAATAGCTTCGGAATCCGGGCGTTCAGTTCAATAAACCACGCGCCTATCAATTCATGGAAAGCCCACTGTATGATGCATTCCTTCCGCTTCGCCCGGTTCCTATTCCCCTCGCCGACGAAGTGGGAAATCTCATGCCCCAGGGTTTCTGTGGTAAGCTTCAGGGTATAGAAGGACTCCTCGTCCATATTGATGTCTAGCCATTCATCGTCTGCCAGGAACTGCCCCAAGGCAAGGGAGGATACGCTGAGGGTATTGACCAGCTTGGGCGATATGGACAGGCCATAGAAATATTCCCTCTTGTTTAAGGATGCGGTAGGCCATGGCGGTATAGTACGCCATGATTTGGGACGGAACCTCAAAAGAAGGGAGATGGAACGCCGGAACCTGGACAAACTGGCGGTTGGTCTGGTTCAGACTGTCCACCAGGATCGCCGTATTGGAAAAGAACACGGCAAAGTTTTTATGAATGGTTTCAAGTTCCTGCTGGGACAGTGTCCGGCCCTTCTTTCCGAACAACCGCTGCCCGTACTCTAGCAGATCCAGGAACTGGGGCACCAAGCAGGTGCCGAAGTCCGATGACAGGGGGTTTCCGATCAAGGAAACCGCCAGCCAGGATGATTCCTTCAGCCACCGACACCACACCCGGTCGGGGTAGTAAATGTCCCCGCCCGCAGTCAGGCGGCGGTAATGCCTGATGTAGGCCGTCTCAAACGCCGTATACCTGCCGACCATCTCTTTTTCCAGGGCCTTCAGGTCACGGGCGGGATAGTCCGGATCCCTCCAGTCATGGCTGTCCTCCTTCATAAGGACAATCAAGTCGTAGGTTGTATACCAAGCGTTCCCGCCAGCAGACCCGATCAGGGCGTTTCGCACTTGGTTAAGCCATGGCAACGAACTGTTGGGACAGCAGAGGCTGATGTCATTGCGGCCCAGCAGCCAGTTGACGTATACCTTCTTACCCTGAAGGAGCCTTGCGTCCGAGCCATCCCCACACTTTGGAGCAAACCGGTCCAGGGCCGCATAATCCCGGATACCCAAGCGGATGCAGGCCCGGAAGGTTTCCTGCTCCGAACAGTTATAGCGCGCGCGCCTGTTTGAAAAGCCATAAACCGCAATGATATCCTCCGGTATCAGACTCCCGGCATAGCACAGGTCGAAAATGCAGCTTGTATACCGCTGGAAGTTATCCCCCCGCCCAAAAATAATGATATCACAGTGGTCAAACGTGAGGTAAGCCAGATGGGGTTCGCCTGAAAACTTTTCCTTGATGAGGCGGAGAATCTTCTCCAAATCCGTGGGGCGGGAGAGGTTGAGCATGGACACAAAGAAAATCGGCGTGTCCTTATTCTCCTAAAAGCGTCGGATCTGCTCCGCAGTATATCCCAGGACACCGGGCCGGTCCGAAATATCCGCGATGGCCACGATGGACTGCAGGATCTAGCCGGGCTGCCCTGTTTCCTGCATAGAGCACGCGGTGAGGTATGCGTTCTTCAACTGGGCACAGTCATCCAGGGCGGCAGGCTCAACTTTAATGGCGTCATAATAACAGAATGAATAGAATGCGTTTTCTCTGGTAAAATGATCCGGGAGCCCGCCGCCGATTCCGCGGGAACACAGTGAGAGAACCCGACCGTCAACCCTTCCGCCTATGCCTTGTTCATTGTCTTTTCCCATTGTCATGCACCTTCTGTACCGTTTTATAGGCGCGTGCCTGTCAAATTGAGGAAGGAGGTGGGATTACCTCCCACCTCCTTCCTATCATACCGTTTCTTCAGCAGGCCGTTGGTAAATTGGTGACACCGAGTATCTCCGGTTCCCCTGGCGGACGCACTGTGAAAGGGGCGCAGTATCATCTGTCCGCCTTCTGGCAGAGCAACCCTGCTCATATTGAATAGCCGGCGTACGTGTTCCAGGTAGGGCTGTTGCCGCTTTTTCCTGGATCTGTCTTGACTCCATACTGTTCTACGCATTACAATACATATTTATATAGTATACCACAAGAGAGCATATAAAACCAGTGGCATTTTTACCGAAAACAGCCCGCAATTTTGGTTGTTTTGCCCAGCCGCGTCAAGGGCGCGGCGTCCCTCTTGCGCTCCCGGGCGGGTGGTCAACTGCGCAGCTGCCGCTCCATGTCTGACCCCCGGATCACGCTCAAATCACCATCCTCGCTAATGTCAACGCCAATTTGAAATTGTAAGAAAACGCCGAAGAAATTTTGTAGTTT
>CAJULJ010000086.1 GCA_910587395.1 uncultured Oscillospiraceae bacterium
GCCGGGGCGGAGGCCCAGCTTGCCGCCATTGACGGGGCGCGGGCGGAGCTGACGGACGAGGAGGCCGGAGAGCTGGATACTTCCCGCTATCAGGCCGTTGTGTCCGCGCTGGCGGCGCTGGATGAACAGGGCGGGGCCGAGGTTCCTATGCCAGCGGCAACGGAGCAGTTCCCAACCCTCACCCCCGGTGAAACCTACTGGTTCGACCTGTCCGGGGCGGATATTCCGGGGAGGGTGAATACAGGGACCATCTACAACACGGTCGCCGTCCCCGACACAACCCTCCATTGGGTGCCCTTTACCTATGTGGGGACCATCAACGCCTACAAGTTGACAAGCGCACAAGCCACGACCGACGAATATGCCGACACAAATAAATACGACCACAGCCTGTTTGTTGCGGACTATGATGTGCAGGTGGTATCATGGAGCGCGTTGGATACGAAGGACCTGATTTTCGGCAAGGATTACACCAGCGGCGGCGTGAGCTACACCATGCGCGCGCCATCGGCGGGGAGTGCTTCTACAGGTTCTGTCCGCGCAACCCCACAAAGCAACGAGTGGGACATGATTCTGAATAAGTCAGACGGGTATATCAAAAACAGGAATGGATATTCCTGGGGGCAGGATATCAGCTCATCTGACACGTTGAAGCGTGCGCTTCGGGGGGGTTACTTGTGGAACACTTGGGACAGCAACTATGCTACGTACGGCTACAGTTTTCGCCCCGTCCTTGAACTCCCGGCCCCTGACCAACTGTCCCCTGACAGCTTGAAAGTTGTCACGTTGGATTTGAACGGCGGCAAAGCCGGAACGACCAACACGGCGCAGAGCGGCCCCGCCAAGATTGTAGTCAAGTCCGGGGATAGCTTCACCGCCCCCAGCGGCGAGGGATTAACCGCTCCCCAAGAGACGGGGAAACTGTTCAAATTCAGCAGTTGGGAGGACAGCGACGGTATGACCTACCGGCCGGGCGAGGACATCCCATCTACAGTGACTAAGTTGACGGCCCAGTGGGTCGCGGTGGAGGAGCAACTCCCTGCCCTCACCCCCGGCGAAACCTATTGGTTCGACCTGTCCGGGGCGGGTATTCCGGGGACAGTAAACAGCAAGGTCCCCGACACGACCCTCCATTGGGTGCCCTTTACCTATGCGGGGACGATCTACGCCTACAAGCTGACAAGCGCACAAGCCACGACCGACGAATATGCCAACCAAAATAAATACGACCACAGCCTGTTTATTGCGGACTACAATGTGACAAATAAGGTATCGTGGAACGATTTGAACGGGGAGGACCTGATTTTCGGCGAAGCTTACACCAGCGGCAGCGTAAGCTACACCATGCGTGCGCCATCGGTGGGGAGTGATTATACAGGTTCTGACGATAATATACGTGGACTCCCACAAAGCAACGAGTGGGACATGATTCTGAATAAGTCAGACGGGTATATTAAAAACTGGGGTAGATATTCCTGGGGGCAGGATACCTACTCATTTAACCCATCGAATCGTGCGGTTCGGGGGGATGACTCGGCCCGCCACGGGGGCAACTACTCTGCAACGGGTCGGTACGTGCACGTCGGTTTTCGCCCTGTCCTTGAACTCCCGGCCCCTGACACGCTGACCTCTGGCCTGCAAGTTGTCACGCTGGATTTGAACGGCGGCGAGATCGGCTCCAAAACAGGACCTGTCAACATCGTGGTCAAGTCCGGGGATAGCTTCACCGCTCCCAGCAGCGATGGCTTTTCCGCTCCGGAATGGAAGTACGCTGCCTGGACAGACAGTTCTGGAACGGTCTATGAGCCGGGAGACATAGTTCCCGCCGGGGTGACGGAGCTGACCGCGCAGTGGAAGTCCTGGCCTCCATGTACTGTAACCGTGGAAAGCAGCGAAGGCGGTACAGCCTTCGCAATCCCAACCCTCGCGACACCGGGAGACACGGTCACGCTGACCGCCGAGGCAGCGAGCGGCTTTCACTTTCTGAAGTGGGAGGTTTTATCCGGGGACGTGACAATATCCAACAATAGCTTCATCATGCCCAATGAAGATGTGACCGTCAGAGCGGTTTTTGAAATCGGACAATTCCCCAATCTCGCCCCCGGCGAAATCTACTGGTTCGACCTGTCCAGGGCGGGTATTCCGGGGACAGTAAACAGCAAGGTCCCCGACACGACCCTCCATTGGGTGCCCTTCACCTACACAGGGACGATTTATGCCTATTCCCGCAGCGAGAGAGGAGTTAGTACTGACGCAACCGTGACGCCCTATGAGCACAGCCTGTTTATTGCGGACTACAATGTGACAAATGATGTGTCGTGGAACGATTTGAACGGGGAGGCCCTGATTTTCGGCACACCTTACACCAGTGGCGGCGTAGACTACACCATGCGCGCGCCATCGGCGGGAAGTGCTTCTACAGGTTCTGACGATAATGAACGCGGAACCCCGCAAAGCAACGAGTGGGACATGATTCTGAACAAGTTAACCGGGGATATCAAAAACTGGAGTGGGATACGTTCCTGGGGGCAGGATACCAGTTCATCTTATTCGTCGGGTCGTGCGGCTCGCGGGTATTCCTCGGCCCGCTACTGGAACGACTACTCTGCAACGTATCGGAGCGTGTACGTCGGTTTTCGCCCCGTCCTTGAACTCCCGGCCCCTGACGCTCTGACCCCTGGCCTGCGCGTTGTCACGCTGGATTTGAACGGCGGCAAGATCGGCTCCGAAACAGGGCCCGTCAACATCGTGGTGAAGTCCGGCGAGGGCTTCACCGCCCCCAGCGGCGATGGCTTGACCATTCCGGAATGGATGGAATGCTTTGATTGTTGGACAGACAGCAGTGGGAAGACCTATGCGGCGAAAACCGAAGTCCCTGCCGGGGTAACGGAGCTGACCGCGCAGTGGAAGTCCCTGCCCGAATGTACCGTAACCGTGCAAACTAGCGGAAACGGCACAGCTTCCGCTTCCTTGAACTCTGCAATTCCGGGAACAGAAATTATACTGACCGCCGAGGCAGACAGCGGCTACTGGTTCGAGGGATGGGAGGTTATATCCGGCGATGCGACAATCGTTGACAACCGCTTCACCATGCCCGCCGAAGACGTGACCATCAGAGCGGTTTTTGTAACGGAACGGATTTCCGCCCTCACCCCCGGCGAAACCTATTGGTTCGACCTGTCCGGGGCGGATATTCCGGGAACAGTAAACAGCAAGGTCCCCGACACGACCCTCCATTGGACGCCCTTTACCTATACGGGAACAATCAACGCCTATAAACTGGATAGTCCACAAGCCACAACCGACGAATATGCCGACACATATAAATACGACCACAGCCTGTTTATTGCGGACTATAATGTGACAAATCAGGTGTCGTGGAACAATTTGAACGGGAAGGCCCTGATTTTCGGCAAAGATTATACCAGCGGCGGCGTAAGCTACACCATGCGTGCGCCATCGGCGGGGAGTGGTTCTACTGGTTCCGGTGATAGCAGGCGCGGCATTCCGGAAAGCAACGAGTGGGACGCGATCTTGGATAAAAATGCTGGATATATAAAGAACTGGAATGCAGGAAAAAACTCTTGGGGGCAGGATACCAGCAAGAACGATTCATCGAAGCGTGCGCTCCGTGGATGTGACTTTCCCCGCTTCTGGTATAGCGATCCGAGTGGATCGTCAGTCTACACCTACCGCCCCGTCCTTGAACTCCCGACCCCTGACACTCTGACCTCTGGCCTGCGCGTTGTCACGCTGGATTTGAACGGTGGCAAGATCGGCTCCGAAACAGGCCCCGTCAACATCGTGGTCAAGTCCGGGGAGAACTTCACCGCCCCCAGTGGCAATGGCCTGACGGCTCCCAGTGAGATTGGAAAACTGTTCATATTCAGCGGTTGGGAGAGCGGCGGTATAACCTACCAGCCGGACGAGACCGTCCCGTCTACAGTGACTAAGCTGACGGCCCAGTGGGTCGCGTTGGAGGAGCAATTCCCCACCCTCACCCCCGGCAAAACCTACTGGTTCGACCTGTCCGAGGCGAATATTCCAGGGGCGGTGAATACAGGGAACAGCTACGGCGCGGTCGCCGTCCCCGACACGACCCTCCATTGGGTGCCCTTCACCTACACAGGGACGATTTATGCCTATTCCCGCAGCGAGAGAGGAGTTAGTACTGACGCAACCGTGACGCCCTATGAGCACAGCCTGTTTATTGCGGACTACAATGTGACAAATGATGTGTCGTGGAACGATTTGAACGGGGAGGCCCTGATTTTCGGCACACCTTACACCAGTGGCGGCGTAGACTACACCATGCGCGCGCCATCGGCGGGAAGTGCTTCTACAGGTTCTGACGATAATGAACGCGGAACCCCGCAAAGCAACGAGTGGGACATGATTCTGAACAAGTTAACCGGGGATATCAAAAACTGGAGTGGGATACGTTCCTGGGGGCAGGATACCAGTTCATCTTATTCGTCGGGTCGTGCGGCTCGCGGGTATTCCTCGGCCCGCTACTGGAACGACTACTCTGCAACGTATCGGAGCGTGTACGTCGGTTTTCGCCCCGTCCTTGAACTCCCGGCCCCTGACGCTCTGACCCCTGGCCTGCGCGTTGTCACGCTGGATTTGAACGGCGGCAAAATCGGCTCCGAAACAGGGCCTGTCAACATCGTGGTCAAGTCCGGCGAGGACTTTACCGCCCCCGGCGGCGAGGGCTTGACTGTCCCAGATGGGAAACCGGCGTTCAGCGGCTGGCTGGACGATGATGGCGTGTTATACAGCGCGGGTGATCATGTCCCGGCCACCGTGACAAAGCTGACCGCCCGATGGGGCCTTGATCTGGCGGACGCAGACATCACGCTTTCCAGTAACCACTTTACTTACAACGGACAGGCGCAAACGCCCGCCGTCACCGTGACCCTCTACGGCAAAACGCTGGCCCAGGGCAAGGACTACACCGTATCGTACACGGACAACACCAACGCCGGTACAGCCACCGCCACCCTCACGGGAACGGGTTCCTGTTCGGGTACGGTGACAAAGAGCTTTGAAATCGCGCCGAAGGAAATCACCGCCGCGCTTACCGGAACGACCAGCAAGCCCTACGACGGCACGATGAATCCGCCCACGGGGTTGTTGCTCACGCTGGACGGGGTTATCAGCGGAGAAAACGTGACGGCTGCGGCGAATATTTCCTATAACAGCGCCAATGTGAATGAGGCGAATACCATTACCGCCAGCGGAATTACCCTGGCCGGGGCGACCAAGGACAATTACCTGCTTGCCTCCTCCACTGTCTCTGTGACGGGGAGCATTACCAAGTCCCAGCCGGTGATTACGTTCAGCAGCAGCTACGCCCCGGACAAAGCCTACGACGGCCAGGAGATCGGCAATCCCGGAGCAAGCGACCTGACTGTCACCGGCGCGGCGTTCGCGGATGTGGAATTTACATGGAGCGCCACGCCCCAAAACGCCGGAACCTATACCCTTACGGCCACGATTCCGGCAACAGACAATACCGAGACGGCAACAGCAACCAAAACAGTGACCATCAGCCGCAAGACGGTCAACAGCCCCGCAATCACCGTTACACCCAGCCAGTATGAATACACCGGGGAGGCAATCACCCCGAACAATGTCGTTGTCAAAGACGGCGGGCAGGTGATTCCCTCCAGCGAGTACACGCTGTCCTACAGTGGTAATACGGAGGTCGGCACCGCAGCGGTCACAGTCACGGACGTTCCCGGCGGCAACTATGCTGTCAGCGGCAGCGGAACCTTTGTGATTACAGGGCGCTCCCTGAAAAATGCCGCAGTCACAGTCTCCGGCGATGGGCTGACTTACAACGGACAGGCGCAAACGCCCGCCGTTACCGTGACACTGGACGGCAAAACGCTGACCCAGGGCACGGACTACACCGTATCGTACTCGGACAACACCAACGCCGGTACGGCCACCGTCACCGTTACGGGAACCGGAAATTATGAGGGCACCCCGACGGCGCGGACAGTCTTTTCCATCGCGAAGAAGGAGCTGACCATTGAGGAAGTTTCCGCATCCGGCAGGGCCTACGACGGCACCGCCCAGGTGCCAATCACCAGTGTCACGCTGTCCGGCGCGGTCCCCGGCGATGATGTCTCCGTGGATACGTCGAAGCTGACCGGAACCATCGCCAGCCCGGACGTTGGGACGTACAGCTCTGTCACCCTCCCCGCGCTGTCGCTGACCGGCGGGAAAGCGGACTGCTATTCTCTGAATTGGAGCGGCGGCAGCATAGCGGCAAACCCGGAGGTGGCGATTACAAAAGCCGCCGCCCCAGCCGCTCAAACGGGGACGATGGATGTGCGGAACGGGCGGGCCGACATCTACCGTTACGATCTGACCCGCCTCCTGCCCACACTGGACAGCGGCAAGACCCTCGGAGCCGTAAGCTATTCCCTGGGCGCGGTCAGCATCACCGAGGGCTATTACGATTCCGGCAAGGGCGCGGCCTCTGTCAGCGGGACGGCCCTGATCCTCCCCATCCAGGCCGTGTCCAGCGAAGAACGGCGCGTGATCGGCACCGTCTCCATCACGATCTCCAGCGCCAACTATACCGATATGACCGCCACCATCCAGGTGGAAGCGGTCAACCGGACCCCTGTTACCATCAGCGCGGCTATCCAGAACGGTACATTCAACGGCCAGCCGCAAAGCGGATGCGTGAGCGGCATTACCTCCGTCCCGGCCTACTCCGGCAGCTATGAAATCACCTACACCGGAACGGGATACAGCAGCGCCACGCCGCCCACAAACGCGGGCGAGTACACCGTGACAATCAAAATCCCGGAGAGCGACCCGGAGTATGTGGGCAGCATCCAGCGGAATTTCACCATCCATAAGGCCGCAGTCACCGTTGCGGCGCTGAACAAAACCGCAGATACAGGCGGTGCGGCCCCCGATCTGACCAGCCCCGTTTTGGGCCGGGATTACACGGTATCCGGGCTTGTGGGCGGCGACCTCCTGCGCACCCCGCCCGTACTGTCCTATGCAACTACCCCGGATATGAGCAGCGAGGGCAGCTATGCCATCGTGCCCAGCGGCGCGGCGGTCCCCGCCACCGGCAATTATGAGGATGAAATCACCTACCAAAACGGCACACTGTCCGTCAGACGCGCCCCCGTTGGAGTGAGCGGCATTACCCTGGACCGGGATGTTCTGGTTATAGTTGAAGGAGAAACCGCAACCCTGACTGCTACTATTCAGCCGCCAAACGCGGACAATACCACCGTTTCCTGGTCCTCCAGCAACAGCGGTGTAGCTATCGTGGACAGCACGGGCAAAATCACCGCCATCCGCGAGGGGGAGGCGGTCATCACCGCAACGACAGCGGACGGAGGCCGCACAGCCTCCTGTAAGGTTAAGGTGAGGAAGGAACTGCCCAACCCACCGACCAGCAGTGGGGGGACCCAGCTCCGGCTGGTGATGGAAACGGGTATTTCCGAGGTCCCTGCCGGATTGCAGAGCATTAACGAGCTGAACACCCCCGCAAAGCTGGAGACGGCGATGAGAGCGGAAATCACCCAGGCGACCTCCGGCATCCCCCAGGCCAACACCGCCGTCTATGACGTTGCGCTCATGGTCAGTACGGATGGCGGCGCGACCTGGACCCCGGCCACGGCGGGCAATTTCCCCTCCGGGGGCCTGACCGTCACCCTGCCCTATCCCAGCGGCACCAACAGCAGCTACCGCTTTACCGTGGTGCATATGTTCACCACCACTGATTTTGGCAAGACCCCCGGTGCTACGGAGGTATTCACCCCGGACAAGGTGAAGAACACGGCCCAGGGGCTGCAAGTGGTCCTGACCGGCCTGTCCCCGATCTCCGTAGGCTGGACGGCTCCTGCAACCACGACTGATCCTCCCTCCGGCGGCAATCATGGCGGCGGGGGCTGGAGTTCCAGCTCCTACGCAGTCACCGTGGAGAAATCGGAGCATGGCAAAGTGACCTCCAACCGTGTCAATGCCAGTGGCGGCAGTACCGTCACCCTGACCGTCACCCCGGACAGCGGCTATGTGCTGGACACCCTGACCGTCTCTGACAGCCTGGGAAATAAAATCAAGCTGACGGCCCAGGGCGGTGGGAAGTACACCTTCACCATGCCCAGCAGAGCCGTGACGGTAAAGGCGGCGTTCGCGCCCCTGCCCATAGACGTGGAAAAGCCCTGTGACGGCGGCGCGAGCTGCCCCTCCCATAGCTTTACCGACCTGGGGAGCGTGGGGACATGGTATCACGAGGCTGTGGACTACGTTCTGCGGCATGGGCTGATGGGTGGCTACGGCAACGGCCTGTTCGGGCCGGACAATAACCTGTCCCGCGCCCAATTCGCTCAAATCCTCTTTAACAAAGAGGGCAGGCCGCTTGTCGATTATTTGCTGCAATACGGCGATGTGCCGGAGGGCGCATGGTACACCGGGGCCATCCGCTGGGCCACCAGCCAGGGCATCATTAGCGGCTATGGCAACGGAATGTTCGGCCCCGACGACCCCATCACCCGTGAGCAGCTGGCGGTCATGCTCTGGCGGTACGCCGGAAGTCCCGCTGCTACCAATAAGGAGCTGCATTTCAGCGACGAGAGCGAGATCAGCGGCTACGCCCTGGAAGCCCTGCGCTGGGCCGTTGAGAACGGCATTTTGAACGGCTACGGCGACGGGCGGCTCGGCCCCCAGGGGCAGGCCACACGGGCGCAGGTGGCGCAAATGCTGAAAAACTTTATTGAGAGCCGGGAGAATGATACTTGAACAAAAGCGCAATTTGTCAGCAGACAAGCGTGAAAGACGTGTAACATAGCACAGAAATCTTAATAATATCCACATTTTCTACTGTTTGAATCCGGTGTATCAAGCTGCGAAAGGCGGCAAGGGAGCAGAAATCCCTTGCCGCCTTTTGTTTTTTATACCTTTTAGCAGGAGAAGCCGCTATAAAGGGACCAAGTTATGCGGATTGAAACCGCAAAATGGCGAGGGAAGCCTCCCCCTTCGCCGTATATTTTTCAAAAAGCGCAGACAACCTCGTTGTTGTCTGCGCGTCTTTTTTACCTCGACAAGTTTCTACAAAATCCCCTATCAAATTATAGGGAATTTTGTAGAAGCCTGTCGGATAAAGTCGGCAGTTTTTACGGCCAATCCGTTTCCTCGTCTGATTTTGGAGAAAAAAGTAAAAATCTTTTTCTTCCGGTCGGAAAATGGTATGCCGCCCGCGCACCTCCCCGGAAATCTGAAGCTGGACCTAACCCCATTCAGATTTTCGGAGGCAAGAAAATGTCAAAAAATACACATCTAAAAATTTTTCAAAACTTTTTTCAAAATCACCAAGTGAGCCTTGGTGT
>CAJULJ010000087.1 GCA_910587395.1 uncultured Oscillospiraceae bacterium
CAAATTCGTTGTATTGCCATTTGGCTCCTCGTTTATTGACGACACCATCTAGTCATAGACGAGGATGCTACAAAAATTATCCAGTTGATTTTTGAAAAGTATGTCCATGAGGGCTATGGTGCCCAGCGGTTGTGCAGGTACTTGACCGAAATGAACATCAGGAAACCTGACGGGAAAAACTTCCCCAATACCTCCATCAATCGGATTATCAAAAACCCTATCTATACCGGCGTTATCCGCAACGGCGAAGCTCAATCCGCTGTAATCCCCGAACTGCAAATCATTGACCCGGAAATCTTTGCACGGGCGCAACAGATTATGGCAGACAGGACAACGCACCACGCAGAAACACCACTTAACTTGAAAGTCCAGTCTTTGTTAGTTGGAAACATTTACTGCGGCCATTGTCGGAACCGTTTGACACTGACTACCAGCGGGCGCAAGCGCATCAACAGGCATGGTGAACTTGTCAGGGAAGTACGGGCAAGATACCAATGCCATTACAATGTGCGGCATCCGGGGGAGTGTGACGGGCAATCGGGATATGGTGTAAAAAAGCTGGACGGAATAGTAGACCAAATTGTGCGCTATCAACTTTCGAGAATCAGCGCATCCTCCGGCGCTGAAATCGTCGCCAAGCAAAACGAAAAGGCAATCGAGCTGGCCAAGGCCAGATACAATGTAGCCTCGTCACAGTTAGCTGACAAGCAGAAAGAATTGGCAGACTATCAGGCAGAGACGATAAAAGTAATCCGCGGCGAGAGTCGCCTGGGTATTGACCTCCTCAACGACCTTGTAAGCAAGGCCAAACAGGAAATCCAGACGCTGACCGCAACCGTGGAGGCCGCCAAACTGGAGCTTGAACAGCATTTAGCAAACTCGGATTTGGAACAGCAGGAGTACGAAAAAATCAAAGACTGGGCCGACTTATACGACACTTGCACTTTCGCCGCGAAGAAAATGATTATATCCCAGTTTATTAAGGCCGTCTATGTTTACCGGGACTACACACTGGAAATTGAGTTTAATGTTTCCTTTGAGGAGTTTAGAACGATGGCCACCGAATGTCAGGAGCAGGGGATCAACAAACAGCCCATTGTATATGTTACAGCATAAAAAGGCAGACTTGCAATTTGCAAGTCTGCCAATGGTGGACGATATGGGGATCGAACCCACGACCTCAGCGTTGCGAACGCTGCGCTCTCCCAGCTGAGCTAATCGCCCGTATGGGTGGCACCTGAGTTACGTGCCACATTTTGTAGAATTAACTTTTTTGTGATGTGAACCGAATGGCAACCATCCGAGTTACGCCCCTGAAACGTGGGGCATATAACTGGCCCGCTTGCACTCCCAGCTGAGCTACGAGCCCATGTTCGATTTTTGAAACATCTGTTTTCGCTTGCTCTCTACGCTTTATGGACCACTTGCTCTCCCAGCTGAGCTTCAGGCCCATCAAATTGCAACGGATTTATTATACCAGAAAAAACAGATTTGTAAAGAGGAAATTGCTATTTCACGGCAATATTTTTCAGGCGCTCCGCCAGCGGCGCAGCGCCTGATGAATTTCCGTACGCCTCACCCCTGCCCACGGTCCATCGCCGTGGCCTCTGGAACGCTTGCGTAGTCCCATTGGTGGTCCGTATCCGCCATATAATCACTGGTGACATTGAAATAATCCCAGTCCTCCTGCCGGCCTCGGCCTCCCTGCTCCCGATAGTTGGCGTCCCAGGTCACATCCACACAGTACCACTCGCCATTCAGCTTCACCATGTTCCACCCGTGATCCTGCCGGCTGCTGTAAGCCGCTCCCGCCACGGTGATGCACTCCACCCCAGCCAGGTCCATCAGCAGCTGGAAGGTGGTGGCATACCCCAGGCACACTGCCGTGTGGTTTACCAGCCCACCATAAGGCGTAAAGGACTCCCGAGGAGTCGTCTTCATCCGGTCCTGGTGGGTCCAGTCGTAGTCTACATTCTGCACCACCCAGTTGTAGACGGCCAACTCCTTTTCATAGTCACTCATACCGTCCCGGAGCATTTCGCCCAGCGTCTTCTGGGCCTGATCGTAAATATCCCTGTCATAGCTGGACAGTTCCGATGGGTCGTTCTTTTCCCAGGCGGCAAGGACTGCGGAGGTGTCGTAGATCGACATGTCGTCCTTGTTGGGCGGTGTGAACAGGCAACGGTTCGGATAGCTCGAATCCGCATCCTCATACGTCCGGTGCCGGTCTGAGTAGCTGAATCCCCAGGTTTCCGCCTCATCCTCAAAGGCCAGCGCCGTGTCCATGGCATCCTCGCAGGCCAGCAGAACAATATACGAATATTCCATCGAACTGGACACGCCTTCAATCGCCATGGCCTGGCGCAGCATGGCCAACTGCTCGGTGTCGTTCTGAAACGCGCTTTCCCTGTCGTCCAGATACCGGTTCAGTTTGCTCCTGATGCTGGAGCCCGCCATCATATCGTTGCCAGTGCGCATCACCGCCACCTCAAACGCGGAATCCCCCGTCCCACGGGCGATGGCGCACTCCTGCCACAGGTCCCGGGACAGGCCATAGTTCTCCTCGATATAGGCGGACAAGGCGTCCGGACCGCTGTCGTCCAGCAGCTCCAGGTCCGCTTCATCCATCCCCTGGTAGGTCACCAGAAAGTCCCGCAGCCCCTTCACATTGGCGTCGGACTCCACATCGATGCTGCCTGCCGGATCAGAAATGGACGCCCCTTTCAGGGCCGCGTTCACTGCGTCGTATGCCCCGTCCGGGTCCGGGCAGATGAACAGCGCCGCGAAGGGTCCGTTCTGCATAATGCCGCCCCGTGCCACCATGTCCTCCTCGGCGGGGGCATAGCCCGCAAAGTCCCCCTGCCGGGTGAAGATATAGGTCATCAGCGCGGTGGCGGCCCGGATGGCGGCGGAATCGTCCTCCATACGCAGCACAGCGATCTCAAAGGCAGAAGCGCCTGTGGCTCGGATTACCACCGCATCCTCCCAAGGTTCCTGGAGGTCATACGCATCCTCAAAGTAGGTTGTCATCCACTCCCGGTCCATTTGCGCATCGATGGCTTCCAATCCTTCCTGATCCTCCCTGCCGGAGTGCTCAAGGGCCAGCTCAGCCAGCTCACTGACGGTCCACTCCTTCGCAAATGAGACAGACGGCGCACGATTCCGGCATGCGCTCAGCAGCCCCAGCAGCAGCGCAGCGGACAACAGCATTGAAACAGCTCTTTTCACGGTAAACAGCTCCTTAAACAAATCTTAAAAGAGCCGCCGGCCTGTGGCCGGCGGCTCCGTCTTATTTCTCGTGCAGGTAGCTCTTTAACAGCACCTGGAGCAGCTCATCCCGGTCCAGCTGGCGGATGAGCGTACGGGCATTGTTGTGGTTGGTGATATAGGTGGGGTCCTCGCTGAGGATATAGCCCACGATCTGATTGATGGGGTTATAGCCCTTCTCTCTCAGGGAACTGTAAACGGAGGATAGGATGGCTCTGATCTCCTCGTCCTTATTCAAATTGACGCTGAATTTACGCGTATAGTCCAGGTCGCTCAATGGGCGCACCCCCTTCTCTATGTTACCGCTATTTTATCCCAGACCGAGCCAATTGTAAAGAGGGAAAATGATAATTTTCCATTAAGAACACCAGCCGCCCGGCGTTCAAACCGGACGGCTGGACTATTATTTTTATCAACCGATGCGCTTAGCCGCCACGATATAGGGGGCATAGTATCCGTAAATGCTGTCGTACTGCACCCGATAGGAGGTGGTGGAGGCGTGGATAAACTGGCCGTCGCCCACGTACATACCCACATGGGTGGTGGGCAGGGTGCCGCCGGAGCTGTCAAAGCGGCGGTCAAAGAAGAAAATCAGGTCGCCGGGCTGCATGGCGTCGGTGGAGACAAAATAGCCGCTGTTGTAGTACTGGCTGGAGGAGCCTCGGGCAATGGGGTGGCCCAGCTGCTTGTAGATGTAATATGTAAAGCCGGAGCAGTCAAAGGAATTGGGGCCGGAGGCGCCGGACACATACCGCTTGCCCAGCAGGCTCTTTGCCATCGCCGTGGCGGAGGCACCCAGCGCGCTGGACCCCTCGTAATCGGCGCCCACCATGGTCACATACTCAGCGGACACATAGCCGGATTCAAGCTGATACCAGCCATTGCCGAGGTCGGCCACGATGTCCACCACGCTGCCGCCCTTCAGGGTAGCCACCTTATCATAGGTCGTATCCGGCCCGGAGCGGACATTGAGCACACTGGCGGTGATGAGGCCCCGCGTCTGCTCAGGCTCAGTACCCTGGGCGGCGGGGATGACAGTGCCGTCTGCCAGGGAAACGGTGAGCCACTCGCCGGACATGAAGCCCGTTTTGTCGCCGTAGGTGACCTTGTACCAGCCGTTGCCCGCGTCCTCTTCCACGGTTACCTGAGCGCCCTTGGGAGCCATGGTGACGGTGGAGGAATCGGTGCCCGCCTGACTGCGCAGACGAAGAGAATCAGCGGTGACGGTGGCATTGCCGATGGAGGCAAACGCCACGCCGGTGCACATGGAGAGAATCAGGCCCGCGGCGGCCACGGTTTTGACCGCCTTGCTCTTGAAATTCATTGGAATAACCCCCAGTAAAATTTTCTTTGGTAAAGTCGGCCGCTTACTTACCGGCCAGAGCGCGCATCAGCCAGATGGAACCCATGTCGATGGCGGAAAACAGGTCGGGCAGGTCGCTCTTTTTCACCACCCGGTCCCGGCTTTTCAGGTCCGGGTCGGTAAACTGAAGCTCCAGGTGGGCCTTGTTGGCCACCTCCAGGGAGCCGTCCTTCTCGGTGCCCATCACTTGGATGACCACGATATATTTGTCTGCCATAGAGCCGTAGTAGATCAGGTTGTCCTTGCGGCGGAGCGGGTGCCCCTTATAAGTAAGGGTGGTGCTTTTCTCAGCCATGGGTGCCTCCTCAAAAAGTTGTAACTGTTTGTAACTGGTTTGTAACTATTGCTAGTATAACCCTGTAACCGCCGCTTGTCAACAGGATAATGGATAAAATTTTATTCCAAAACAAAAACCTGCCGGACTCGCCGGGAAACGGCAGGGCTGGCAGGCTTAAAACACCAAATGATGGAGTTTTATGTAGAAAATGCCGCCCAGGCCAGCAAGGCGGCGTGGGCGATCAGGCACAGGGGGACGAAGCGGCGGAACAGGGGCTTGCGGATTTTGTGGCGGAACAGGGCCATGCCCAGCATCCCCCCGGCGGAGCCCCCCAGGAGGGCACAGCCCAGCAGCGCCGCCTCAGGGACGCGGCGGCGGTGGAGCTTGGCCATCAGCTTGTCCCATCCGAAGAGGACGAAGGCCAGAACGCTGGTGACGCCCAGCCAAATTAAGAGGAGATAAACGGAATCTTTCATGAACGGCTCCTTTTGTATAGTGTATCGTGTGCGCTCACCGCCGCCAGAGTTTTAGGGCAAACTCCAGGAAGGCCAATGCGTTTCCAAGCAACAGGACAATAAAAAATGGCGTCGGGTGGCACCTGCTGAAAGGCGAACACTTTTTGCTCTTGGGCAATTTGTGATGGAAACAGGCGGCAACTCCCGCGCAACCCGTCGCGGGCATCAGGGCAAAGGGCAGCGCTACGGCAAAGTCGGGGATTTTGAGGGTCGCGCCTAGCGCCGCCAGCGCAAGCAGCATGGCGGTAAATTGTAAAAGCTCATATTTTTCGTACTTTCCCAAGCCCTTCACCCCGCTCGCCCTGCCGTGAAAACAGAAGCTGGTACAAAAAAACGCCCTGCCGCCAAAATTTCTCTTGACGCGGGACGGCAATTATGGTATCATTAACTGCTTTTATACACAGGCGGTTGTAGAAAGCCCTTCCCACCTGTTACAGTGAGTATAGCAGATTTGCACAAAGAACGCAAGAGGAAATTTCAAGAACCTGACAACTGCCCCGGGCGTGCTAATTCCCGGCCCGGAATTATCTACGAAGTGGAGCGTGATCAGCATATGGCTAGAGCGGTCAAAGACGTCTGGTACGGCAAGACCCACCGCAAGAGCTTCGCCCGCACCGAGGAGATTCTGGAGATGCCCTACCTCCTGGAGATCCAGAAGAAGTCCTACAAGTGGTTCCTGGAGACGGGGCTCCAGGAGGTGTTCAACGATGTGGACTCCATCACCGACTACGCGGGCAACCTGGAGCTTTCCTTCATCAGCTTCTCCATGGACGATCCTCCCAAGTACACCATTGAGGAGTGCAAGGCCCAGGACATGACCTATGCCGCCCCCATGAAGGTACAGGTCCACCTGCGCAACAAGGCCACCAACGAGATCAAGGAGCAGTCCATCTTCATGGGCGACTTCCCCATCATGACCGACGCGGGCACCTTCGTCATCAACGGCGCGGAGCGGGTCATCGTGTCCCAGCTGGTGCGCTCCCCCGGCGTGTACTTCTCCAAGAACGCAGACAAGGCGGACAACATCACCTTCGCCGCCACCGTCATTCCCTACCGGGGCGCGTGGCTGGAGTATGAGACCGATTTGTCCGACGTGTTCTATGTCCGCATCGACAAGAACCGCAAGCTGCCCGTCACCTGCCTGATCCGGGCCATCGGCCCCCGCACCGACGCGGGCATCATCGACGTATTCGGCGAGGACCCCCGCATTCTGGCCACCCTGGAAAAGGACGCCTGCAAGAGCTACGAGGAGTCCATGCTGGAAATTTACCGCAAGCTGCGTCCCGGCGAGCCCCCTACGGTGGACTCCGCCGAGAGCCTGATGAACTCCCTGTTCTTCGACCCCCGGCGCTACGACCTGTCCGGGGTGGGCCGGTACAAGTTCAACAAGAAGCTGGCCATCTGGACCCGCCTGTCCGGCCAGAAGCTGGGCGCCCCCGTGGCCGACCCCGCCACCGGCGAGATCGTGGCCGAGGCCGGCGAGGTGCTCACCCGGGAGCGGGCCCGTGAGCTGGACGCCCTGGGCGTCAACGAGGCCGTGGTGGAGGTGGACGACCTCCACACCGGCGTGCATATGGTGAAGGTGTTCTCCAACGGCATGGTGGACATGGCCAATTTCGTGGACTTTGACCCAGAGAAGGAGGCCGGCATCACCGAAAAGGTATGCGGCAAGGTGCTCCGGGAGCTGCTGGAGAAGCGGGAGGCCGACGGCCTTAACCAAGAGGATTTCCTCGACCTGCTCCATGATAATATGGACCGTCTCATCCCTAAGCACATCACGGTGGACGACATCATGGCGTCCATCAACTACCTCAACTGTCTGGCCTTCGGCGTTGGCACCCCCGACGACATCGACCACCTGGGCAACCGCCGCCTGCGCTGCGTGGGCGAGCTGCTGCAAAACCAGTTCCGCATCGGCTTCACCCGCATGGAGCGGGTCATCCGGGAGCGCATGACCATCCAGGACCTGGACATCGTCACCCCCCAGTCCCTCATCAACATCCGGCCCGTCACTGCCGCCATCAAGGAGTTTTTCGGGTCCTCCCCCCTGTCCCAGTTCATGGACCAGACCAACCCCCTGGCCGAGCTGACCCATAAGCGCCGCCTGTCCGCCCTGGGCCCCGGCGGTCTGAGCCGCGACCGCGCCTCCTTCGATGTGCGCGATATCCACTACTCCCACTACGGCCGCCTGTGCCCCATTGAGACGCCGGAAGGTCCCAACATCGGCCTGATCTCCTATCTGGCCTCCTACGCCCGGGTAAACCGGTACGGCTTCATCGAGACCCCCTACCGCAAGACCAAAAAGATTCTGGACGACAACGGCAGGTGCATCGCCGTCCAGGTCACCAACGAAGTGGAGTATATGACCGCAGACGTGGAGGACGAGTTCAATGTGGCCCAGGCCACCGAGCCGGTGGACGAGAACGGCTGCTTCGCCCGCACCCGCGTGGCCTGCCGCCACCGCAACGAGATCATCGAGGTGGACCGGGACCGGGTGGATTTTGTGGACGTGTCCCCCAAAATGATGGTGTCTGTGGCCTCCGCCCAGATTCCCTTCCTTCAGAACGACGACGCCAACCGCGCCCTGATGGGCGCCAACATGCAGCGTCAGGCCGTGCCCCTGCTGACCACCGAGGCCCCCATTGTGGCCACCGGCCAGGAGTACAAAAACTGCCAGGACTCCGAGGTGGTGGTGCTGGCCGAGGGCGACGGCGTGGTCACCAGCGTGGACGCCACCCATATCTCCGTGCGCTACGACGGCATGGGCGAGAAGGAGTACAAGCTGACCAAGTACCAGCGCTCCAACCACGGCACCTGCATTCACCAGCGGCCCATCGTGTCCGTGGGCGACCGGGTCCAGGCCCGGGACACCCTGGCCGACGGCCAGTCCACCTCCAACGGTGAGATCGCCCTGGGCAAGAACATCCTCATGGGCTTCATGACCTGGGAGGGCTACAACTACGAGGACGCCATCCTGCTCAACGAGCGGATGGTGAAGGAGGACGTGTTCACCTCCATCCACATCGAGGAATACGAGACCGAGGCCCGGGACACCAAGCTGGGCCCCGAGGAAATTACCAGAGACATCACCAACGTGGGCGAGGACGCCCTGAAGGACCTGGACGAGCGCGGCATCATCCGCGTGGGCGCCGAGGTCCGGGCGGGCGATTACCTGGTGGGCAAGGTCACCCCCAAGGGCGAGACCGAGATGACCGCCGAGGAGCGCCTGCTGCGCGCCATCTTCGGTGAAAAGGCCCACGAGACCCGGGACACATCCCTGAAGGTGCCCCACGGCGAGTACGGCATCGTGGTGGACGTGAAGGTGTTCTCCCGGGAGGAGGGCGCGGAGCTGTCTCCCGGCGTCAATCAGGTGGTCCGAGTCTATATTGCACAGAAACGCAAGATCTCCGTGGGCGACAAGATGGCCGGCCGCCACGGCAACAAGGGCGTGGTGTCCCGCATCATGCCCCAGGAGGATATGCCCTTCCTGCCCGACGGCACCCCGCTGGACATCGTACTGAACCCCCTGGGCGTGCCCTCCCGTATGAACATCGGGCAGGTGCTGGAGGTCCACTTGGGCTACGCCGCCAAGGCTCTGGGCTGGAAGGTGGCCACCCCCATCTTCAACGGCGCCGACGAGCAGGACATCGCCGACACCCTCAAGCTGGCCGGGCTCCGTGAGGACGGCAAGAGCTGGCTGTACGACGGCCGCACCGGCGAGCGCTTTGACAACCCCGTCACTGTGGGTTATGTGTACTTCCTCAAGCTCCACCACTTGGTGGACGACAAGATCCACGCCCGTTCCACCGGCCCCTACTCCCTGGTCACCCAGCAGCCCCTGGGCGGCAAGGCCCAGT
>CAJULJ010000088.1 GCA_910587395.1 uncultured Oscillospiraceae bacterium
CATTTTTTCACGCTCCTATTTAATGTAGTATCTCGATATGTCAGTGGGCGGCAAACACGCTCTTTGCGAGGCTCCCGGTTTTGAACAGCGTAAAACACAACAGCACCGTGTAGCCCATGCACGTCCAGATGGCCTTACTGATGTCTGTGCTGGTGGCGATGCTCCGTATCAGCACGGCGTAGATCGCAACGCAGACCATAATCATAAAGCCCTGGAAACCGAGGGCGAACAGGCTTCTGAGATAGCTCTGGCCCATGCCGCCCCACTCCTTGCCCATCATCGCCGCCATGGGGATGGGGGCTACGCTGGTGACGAGGTAAATCTCGATCATCCGCCCGAAGGTAATGACGAAGATGCAGATGGTGAGCGCCCACATGGTAATGCCCACAAAGAAGGACTGTACCCATAGGCCCAGCAGCGGCCCCAGGTCCATCGCCTCCAGAGTGGTCTGCAAATCAGGCAGGATGGTAGTCATGTCGATGCTGGTAGTGCCGGAAATCACGCCGGAGGCGCTATGCACCACACTCTGGGACACATCGAATACAGCCATAACGATATTCCAGGTGTTGCTCACAATGAGGACGGCGCAGGCACTCTTGAAAATCCATTTGAAGAACATCCAGGTGTCTACGTCATTAAGATTATTCCTTTCGGTGAGCATCTGAATCAACTCCAGTGTCATCACCAGTGTCAGGATGATTCCGGCGATGGGAAGGATAACGGTCGTAGAAAGGTTTCTCACCATGTTGAAGATACCGCCGTTCCATGCCTGGGGTGTCAGCCCTACTTGGGTGGAGATTTCCCCCACCTTTTCATTTACACTGTCGAACAGCCCGGAGAGGTTGCTGATGATGCCGCTGATGAGCAACTCTTTCAACCAATCCGTGATAGCGTCCATCAAAAAACCTATGGATGATCTTCTCCTTTCCAGCCAGCAAATTGCCACAGGCTGTTAGATTGAAAAAGCCAGGGCCTCCCCGCCCGGAGGCGGAGAGGCATACCGGCGTTGGCTTGCCCGTGGCGGCAGATCAGGGAGTGACGGCGAACAGGCCGGACAGCAGGGGAACCAGGGTGATGCCGATGAGGGCCACGCCGCCCCCGGCCATGAGCTGCTTCATGCCCTGGCTCTTCGCGCCGGGGTTGTCATTGCCATAGCCCTCCAGCAGGTTGATAACGCCCCACACGCCCAGGCCCGCGCCCAGAGCCACCACGAGAGTCTGCAAAGTGCTGATAGCAGAAGTAAAGAAAGCCATATACGTTCCTCCAAAAATAAATGAAATTTTTGAAGGCACATCCTCCGTGTCCTTTCGTGTACTTTAACAGCGCCGCTTACTTACTCGGCTCCATCTGTTTCTACGTCTACTTCGTACACGTCGTAAACTTCATCGGATTTAGGCTTTAGCCTTGTGGATAGAAAGCGCTCAATGTCAAAAGCGTTTTTCTTATCGTAGTCGGACAGATATTTATAGAGCGGGTGCTTGGTGATGTCGTATTTGTTGGACAAAAACGGCCTCACGCCCCGCAGCTGAAGGATGCACTTGCCTCCGTCCAGAACGGCCAGTTCATCCACGTCCATGAGTGCCTTGCCCAATTTCTGATAATTGAGCGAGTGGGAGGTCTCCCGCCCACGGCTCTCACCTGTGTTGTAAGTGTCAATCGTTTCCTTCCCCAGGGCGGCGGACAGCTCTTTCAGCGTTGTCGGCTCCCTGCCGCCCAGGAAGATGGAACAGTCCATATTGCCGATGATGGTATCGGCGTTGTCCTTGTAGATGGCCTTGAGCTGGGATTGCGCCTGCAATACCAGACAGGCAGAAATCTCACGGCTGCGGATGGTCGCCACCAGCTTTTCCAGCTTTGGTATCTGCCCGATGTTGGCGCACTCGTCGATCAGACAGCGCACATGGACCGGCAGACGGCCTCCGTACACATCGTCCGCTTTCTCGCAAAGAAGGTTGAACAGCTGTGTATACGCCATGGAAATCAAAAAGTTAAAACTGTCATCCGTGTCGCTCATAATGAGGAACAAGGCGGTTTTTCGGTCGCCCAGGGTGTCCAGCTCCAGCTCATCATAGGCCGTGACCTCCCGCAGCTCTGCAATATCGAAGGGGGCCAGCCGTGCGCCGCAGCTCACAAGGATGCTTTTAGCAGTCTTGCCAGCGCTTAACTTAAATTTCTTATACTGGCGCACGGCAAAGTGGTCCGGGGACTTTTCCTCCAGCTCATCAAACATCAGGTCAACGCTGTTTTTGAACTCTTCATCATCCTCCCGGACCTCCATGGAATTGATAAACTCCACCAGTGTAGAGAAGTTTTGTTCCTCTTCCGGAGCCTCATAGTGGATGTAGCCAATTAGCGCCGTGTAGAGCAACGTCTCGGCTTTCTCCCAGAACGGGTCCCCGCCTTTTCCGTCCCCTTTGGTGTTGGCGATCAGGGTCGTAACCAGTTTCAAAATGTCCTTTTCATCATGAATATAGGCAAAAGGGTTATATTTCATGGACTTTTTGAAGTTAATGGTATTCAGCACCTTGATGCGGTAGCCCTTGCGTTGCAGCATCTTTCCTGTTTCAATTATCAGTGTACCTTTCGGGTCCGTGACAACAAAAGAAACCGGATAAGTTTTTGACGTGCATTGCATGAGGTTGGGCTTCAACCAAAAGCGAGTCTTGCCGCTGCCGGAACCGCCCACGATCAGCACGTTTTTGTTCCGGGCCGTTTTGGGGTCCTTCGGGCGGCTGTTCATTGTCAGGCTCTCCGTCTGGGTGAGGATGATGTTGTCCTCGAACTTCGGGGCTACATAGGGGGCGATATCCTGAGCGTTGCCCCAACGGGCTGTACCGTACTCCGCCCCATGCCGGTACTTCTTGGCGTTCTTGCCTTTCATGTAGACGGCAAAGCGCAGACCCACGCCGCAGGCAATGCCCACCAGCAGATCGACCGGATGAAAGCTGGGAGCGGCGCTCTGAAACGCCAGCACCAGCCCGTCCATGATTCTCAGAAGTTTATCCGCCAGACTGACGCCGGGGGCCAGCCGCCACGCCTGTCCCAGTTTGGTGGCGCAGAGACCCAGGATGGCATACGGAAGATTGGGAATGATGAGTTTTTTCAGATTGACCTGTTTCACCGCACCTGCTCCTTCCGTTTCTCCCGGTCAATACTGGGCTTTTTCACCTGAGACCGGAGCTGGGCCAGCCGTTGCAGCACTGAGGGCCGCTGTATCCTGCGGACCTTCTTCCCGGCGTACTCCTGCATAGCGGCGGTGAGGGCGTCCGCATCCCGGCTCTTGAAGAAGATCAGGAACCGGGGCGGGTCATTGGCCCTGTCCCGCTTGACGGCATAGTCCACGCCGTATTTGCGGGCGATACGCTCAAAGGCCCGGATACTGGGGTCTGTCAGCTCCACATTGGACACGCCCTGATTTTGCCCGATGAGCTGCTTGACCGTCTGTTTCCCATGAGGGATGACATCCTGAGATTTGGCCGCTTTGCGATGGGCGAGATATGAGGCAATCGCCGCCTTTATCATCCGCCCGGTGATTTTTGTGCCATTGATTGCCAGGGCCACAGTTTTATTTTCCACTTCTTCCTGGATGGGCGATCACTCCTTTCCGCCAGGATGGGGCCGCGCCAGTGGGCTAGGGTGGGACCACCAGCCTACGCAGCAGAAGTTTTCTGCTCTGCATGATTTTTACCTCTCGTTTCTTCGGCACTTCTGCCGGTGCTGTAAGTATTCGTTCCAATCCTTCCCATGGGGAGGGGGCTTGTAGGACACCACACAGCCCTGCTGGGTGTATTTTTCCTTCATCCGCTCCGCCGCCTCCTTTCCGGGAGCGTCAGCGTCCAGGCAAAGGAAAATGTACTTGATTTGGGGATTTTCCCGCAAATAGGTATCCAGCGGACCCTCGTACAGACCGCAGAGGGCCACGGCGTTGTGGGTGGCATCCCGGTGGAGCGTGCAAAAGCTCATCAGGTCTATGGGGGCCTCAAAGACGTGTACCCGGTCAATGGTGCTGTCGCAGGGCAGGCGGAAACCGATTTCCTTGTCGCTGCCAGGAACGCCCGCCCGGAAAGATGCTCCATTCAGGTCGTAGGTTCCCCGTTTGGCGGCGAATACCGGTTTGTTATCAGCATCGTTGCCGACAAAGACGCAGTTGTGGCGTTCCGCCTCTTCGTACAGCAGACCGGCCTCCACAAAGCCCCGGATGACCGATGGTGCGATGCCTCGCTTTTTCAGATAGGCGGTCACGCGGCGGGTGTCCTCGTTGGCCGGAGGAAGAACAAAAGGGGCCGTCACTGGAGGAGGTGTCCGCTCCTTTTGCTGGACAGGCGGCGGTCTGTCGGGAGCGTCCCGTGACCGTCCATTCCACGCCAGCAGGAAGTCCACCGCCTCCGGAAAACTCTTGCCCTCGAACCGCTGAAGAAAAGCGATAGCGTCCCCGCCCTTTCCCTCGGAGTAGCGGAACCAGGTGCGCCGGTTCTTGATGCGCAGACTGTCCATCTCCTTGGTGGTGTAGTAGCTGCCCACGCGCCGGACCTGATAGCCAAGGGAGGTCAGCAGATCGGGGAGGTCGGTGTTATTGGCATTAGCTAGGTCGTTGGCCGTAAAGATATACTCTCACGCTCCTTCCGGCCAGCCGCCAGCGGTCACTTCTTCCCGCAGCTCCGGCCCTGGCCCTTCACAGTCAGAATGCCGTCCAGGGTGGTGGCGGTGATGTGCAGCCGTTCGGCGGTGGCAATATCGTTTTTCATAGCCTCGGTGACAGTATCCCCGCAGACTACCAGGACATGGGACCGGCGCAGGAGGTCCCGGCTCATGTCCAGGCCGTCCTTGTGTTCCTGGGGGACCCTATCGTTCAGGATGGGGGCCAACAGAAGCAGCGGACAGATGGGGGTGTATCCGGCATCGTAAACCTGACGGCAGTACCGCAGGGCCTTTTCGCTGTTCTGGCAGGCGCTCCCGGTCCAGGGGGCGGTGACGTAGGCAAAGGGTCGCTTCATGGTAATTCTCCTTCCGCTCATTTCGAGCATAAAAATAAGCGGCCCCGTCAGCCGCCGGTACTCATGTCGTGATTGACGAGCATGGTGTAGTGATTGTCCGTGGTGGAGGGTGCATTGAACAGCGCCGCCAGGAGATAGGCCCTGGTGTTCCAGACGCGGGTGGTGTTCTCCCGGATGCCGTCAAGGACCTTCTCGATATGGGCGGAGGTCAGTTGTTCAAACCGATGCTGGACATAAGCGGTGGGATACTCTGCGTCCCGGCCGATCTTCATGGTGGGGCTTTTGGACAGCGCCACCTCCAGCATGATCTCCACGAACTCGTTGAGCTGTTCCCGGTTGCACTGGTCCGCAATCAGGTCATACTCGATCTGCTCCTCGATCTCAGCTCTCTTCTCCAAAATTTCCTTCATTCCCTCCACCGGAGCGGCAGGCGTTTTCGGAGGGGCAGGGGGAGGGAATGAATGAGTTTTTGATCGCTGAGTAATTGATCTTTTCGTTTTTGATTTCTTTATATTTAATTCCGGGCGGTTTTCCGTATCCGGGTCAACCATATCCGGGAAACCCGTATCTGGTAAAGCCGTATCCGGTGCGCCCGTATCTGGCGGCGTATAGGGGATATCATCCTCCGGCGCAGGCGGGTCCGGGGTCTGGGGGCGCTCGTAAATGACATACTCCGTGTCGGTGATGCGCCCATTGGCTCCCCGCAGCTGACGCCGGAGGATGTAACCGGCTTTCTCCAACTCCTTGATGGTGTTCCCAATAGCCTCCACGCCCTCTTTGCAGATGGAGGCCAGCCCCCTCGTGGAGTAGTTCCAGTCATCGGGGAAGGACAGGAACATGGACAGCAGCCCCTTGGCTTTCAGCGACAGGGCGGTGTCCTTCAAGTGATAGTTGCTCATCACGGTGTAACCTTGTGTCCGTTCCACTCGGTAGACGGCCATATCAGATCACTTCCTCAAACAAAAAATTTGGTCACTACTGTTTCGTCAGTTTCAAAAACCGTGTTCCCTCCTTGTCAATCTTGTTGCGGTGAAATCGTCAGCCTTGACGCAAGGCCGGGACTGCACTCGACTTCGTTGCCCCAGACATCCCAGCCGGGAGTTTCCTGCCGTGCGAACAGCTCCACACGGGAAACATCGCCCATCAGGGTGACAATGCGCTCCTGGACTTCATCCGGCTTTTTGCTGTGCCGCTCTACCGGAGAGAGGATGACCTGATGGACAGCGGCGGACTGCCGTTTGGGACTGCCTCTGGTCGCCAGCAGACAGACCTCGGCGTTGGCCCTGGTCCAGTACCCAAGGCCCCAGAACAGGCCGGGAGATTTTCGGTTCTCCTTCACCCAGGTGAACGCCACGGTCTTATAGGTAAATCCCCAGGTGTCAATGACTTCCAGCGCCTCTTTCAGCATGGGGAAGGTGGCCCATAAGAACAAAACACAGTCCCCGGCGGCGAGATCGGACACGGGCAGGGCTTTGATGTCCTCCAGGCGCATAGTGGGGTAATGTTGTTCCGCAGAACGGCCCATACCCTTGCTGGACCATGCCCGGAACGACCAGGGCGGGTCCGCCAGTATCACGTTATACTTCTTCACCGGCGTTCCTTCTGCTGTATCTCCAGGGCAACACAGCCATAGCGGGCAATGAGCAGAGCATTGACGATCAGGCAGAAAGCCGTGGTGTCAATGACTTCTCCGTCCGCCAGATCGGTGAGGGCGATGCCGTCTCCGTTGGCGTAGATGTCCCTCGCCGCCGACAGCAGCGTATAGCCGTGAGGGGAGATGCCTTTGGTGGTCGCATAGGAAAACATGATGCCGTCCCGGTAAAAGCAGTTCGCCGTGCGGTTGGCGGTGTCAGGGTCGGCGGTGAGCAGATACATGGCGGCGAAGTAGGCCGGGGTATCTCGCCTGCGTTGAAAGCCCTCCCGCGCTTTCAGCGTCTCCATCCGCTGCCGGTGGCCCTCGTTCAGCCACAGGGAACCGTGGAAGAGCTGGACGGCGGTGCGCAGTTTGGCTCCCAGGCGGGGGTCGTGGGGAAAGCTGTCCAACAGAGCCTCTTCATAGCCGACAACTCCGGCCTCGATGCGCTCCGCCAGCCACGGGCATACCGCATGGGCACAGCCCCTCTTTTTCCCCCTGTATTCGGTGCAAAATTTACATTCCACATCCTCCATCTTGTATTTGAAGTGAGTGGTTTGACTCATGGATTGGTTTGTACTCCTTTCCCGGACACAAAAAACGGACAGAGGAAATTCCCTGTCCGTTGGTAGTCCGATTTGAAATTGTGATGTTACCGCTCCTGACTGCGCTGCCGCTTTTTCATCCAGCCCTCCAGGAGATTGATGATGGTCTCTTCCATCTTCTTCGGCGTATAGGACCGGGGAAAATACTTGCGCAGGGTATCGCCGGTGAACACGATGCGTTCAACCTCCGGCTTTTTCTGCTCCGACATGACGGACAGCATGGTGTCCTCGTCCAGTTTCCCCTCCTGGCTCATTCTCTTCATCCGCTGGGCCTGGGAGAGGGAGGGAGTGGCCTGTTCGCTCTCCATGGTCTCCACCAGAAGGGCCTGTTCCTCCGGTTTCAGATAGGATATCTCCACAGCAGGGGTCATGGCAATTTTCTTATCGTCCACCATCTTTTGCAGCTCCGGGGACAACTCGGTCAGGCGAACATAGCGGCGCACCTGATCTTTGCTAATGCCAGCCTCATCCCCAACTTTCTCAACAGATAACTTCTGTGCAACTTGCGTAGAAGTTAAATCAGTCCGTGCGCCCTGCCGTTTGATGGCCTCCAGCTTCATTTTGAGGGCCTTTGCTTTTTCAATGGGGGAAATATTCTCCCGCTGGATATTGGTGTCCACCATAATAATGATGGCCTCATCCCGGTCCAAGTCTCGGACGATAACCGGCATGGCATCCAGACCGGCCAGCTCACAAGCCCGTTTGCGCCGGTGTCCGGCAATCAGCTCGTACCCGCCGCCCTCCCTGGGGCGTGCGATGGCGGGGACCACCACGCCAACCTCCTTGACGCTCTCCACCGTTTCCTTCATGGCATCGTCATCCCGGACGGAGAAGGGATGGTCCTCAAAAGGAAAAAGCTCCGACAGAGGTATCTCCATGATCTTCTCCCGTGCGGCGTCCTGGCGGCTTTCCTCCGTGGAAAACAGGTCATCTACCGATGCCAGCTCTATTTTTTTCGCGCTGCTTTTCAATTTTCAACACCTCCTTCGTCAGGCTTTGATACGCAGCGGCCACTTTCCCGCTAGGGTCATGGGCAAAAATGCTCTTGCCCTCGGCGCTGATCTCCTTCGCCCGGACGGAGTGGGGAATTTCCGTAGAAAAAACCTTGATCTTACCACCGTAAGTATCCCGCAGCAAGGATGCAGTTTCCTTAGCAAAATTCGTCCGGTTGTCCACCATTGCCAGCAGAATACCGTCGATCTGGAGTTTCGGATTGATCTGTCGCCGCACCTTGGCGATTGTTTGCAGCAGCTGCTCAAGACCTTTCGCCGGAAGATACTCTGCCTGGACAGGAATTATGACCCTGTTGGCCGCGGCCAGAGCGTTGACCGTCAGCATACCCAGGGACGGTTGGCAGTCCAGCAGGATATGGGTATACTGATTTTTCACCGTGTCCAGATACCGCCGCAGGGTGGTCTCTCTGCTCATGGCGTTCACCAGGGAGACCTCCATACCAGACAGCTGGATGTCGGCGGGTATGAGGTCGATGCCCTCCGGGTGGTGCAGAATGCCCTCGCCGGGGGTGATGGTCTGCTCGTTCAGCATCTTTCCCATCATGTCCGAGAGGGTGACGGGCAGGCGGTCCGGTTGGGGATGGCCCAGGCTGATGGTAAGACTGGCCTGGGGGTCGCAATCTACGACTAGCACCTTTTTCCCCGCCTGCGCAAGGCCAGCAGCCAGATTGACACAGCTGGTCGTTTTGGTCACGCCGCCTTTCTGGTTCGCCAGGGCAATCACTTGTGCGTTCATGTTTGTTCACTCCCATACTTTAACTGTGCTTTTGCAAATGGGGTCGAAAAAAAGGGAGGACACAACGAAACTTGCGTTCTCCCTCGAAAACAATATGCTTTTGTCGAATATGGGGGGATTTCATCATCGTTATCCACGGGGTCACTTTTGAGAGCCAATCGCCGCAAACCCGCATGATTACTGACTTTTTTCTTGTTTTATCCGTTCTTAACGAGCAACACTTCTTCAACGAGGCATATTGCCGGGATACCTCGGTGAAA
>CAJULJ010000089.1 GCA_910587395.1 uncultured Oscillospiraceae bacterium
GGGGCGAGTGATACGGAGTTTGTGACGACGACGTGCATCAGTTCGTACCCGCTGGACGGCGAGACGCCCAGCACCTTTGCTACCGTTGCTGCGCTCAGGAACAGCGGCAGTTCGTCATAGTTCTTGTAGGCGGATCCTTTCACGTTGTGCTTGACCTCCTTTCTGTTGAGGCAGTTTTCCCTCTGCCTTTCTGCACCGGCTTCCCTCACTCTTCTACCACAACCTCTGGCGGCTGAAACGGAACTTTCTTATAACCGAGTTTACAAAATATTTACTGATTCAGAGAGTGGGTTCCCTCATCCCTCTACTACAACCTCCAGAGTCCAAAAGCGACATTTTCTTTTTCGTGTGTGCAGCAGTTTTTGATATATCAGGGCAAATTGTTCAGAGAGTTTTTGTCAAAGGTAAATTTCAAAACGCAGGCCACCTGCCCGAATTACAGCAGGTGGCCTGTGTTCAGTGGTGAACGATCCTCGTTCTACTTCTTTAGGAAATTCATAAGCATTTGCGCTGTCTGCGCCCGTGTCGCAAGTCCCTGGGGGCCTAACCGCCCATCGCCGTAGCCGCTGATGATGTCGTTCTCCACAGCCCAGCGCAGGGCCTCCAGCGCGTAGCCGCTGATCTCGTCCGTGTCGTTGAAATGCAACTCCTTATGGGTTGCAGCGGGGCTTCCGGCGTACCGCCAGAGCATGACCGCCAACTGCTCACGGGTGATGTTGTCGTTGGGGCCGAACATCCCGTTACCATAGCCGCCCACGATGCCTTGGCTGGTGGCCCAGCGAACAGCCTCGGTGTACCATGCGCCGCTTGCCACATCGCCGTATTGCAACAGATAGTTGACAACCGGCCTGCCCTCCCTGTTAAAGAGGATTTGGGCGAATTGGGCGCGGGAGAGGTTGTCGTTCGGCCCGAACAGGCCGTTCCCGTAGCCGCCCATTAAGCCGTTCTCGCTGGCGTACCGTACTGCGTCATAGTACCATGCGCCTTCGGACACATCGGAGAACGGGCTTACCCATACCGCCGCAGGGTCGTAGCCCACAAAGTACAGCGACAGGTGGCCGGTGGTGAAGATAGCCGCTTTGCTCCGAACGTCATACATGGTGGCGCAGGGGGTGATATTGCCGGTGCTGTCCAGGTAGTACACCACTACCCCGGAGGGGTTCTGCCCCGCCGTCAGGGTGTAGGGCAGGGACACAGTGGCATAGCCGCCCCGGAAGTCGGTGATGGCCCCGCTGCTGCTCCGCAGGGTCAGGTCGAATACCGGGGAATTACCTACGGCCTCTCTTTGCCAGTTGTTGAGGTCTGCGGTCCTGGCCGGAGTGACGGTCAGCGTGATTTGACTGCCCGCCCGGGCATAGAGTGCGGCAAGGGCCTTGCCGTCAAAGGCAATTTCGCCGGTGGTCAGCTTAATGGTCAGGCCCGTCACATCGTTGGCCGGGGACTGTGCCGCCGCCGCGATCTCGCCAATGGGGGCGGCGGGCAGCTTCACCGTGTCGATGGTCTTGCCCAGGCCGGTAAAGTCGATCTCCACCATGCCGGTTTTTACGCTGTCCCCAATCACATTGTTGATCTGTGCAGTGTCGATCCTGCTTACGGTGGCGGTGGAGCCGGATACGCTGACGCTGACGTGGATGGTGTTTTGGTCGCCGGACACAGGGACGGTAACGCTGGAGCCGCCGGACGTCCCACCTCCTCCGCTGCTGCCGCTTCCACTGCTGCCGCTGTTGCTCCTGACGGTGACAGTACAGGTGGCGGTTTTGCCCCCATCCGCTGTGGTGACGGTGATGGTGGCGGAGCCCGCGCTGACGGCAGTTACATTCCCGCTGGCGTCAACCGTGGCAACGGCGGTATTGCTGGATGCCCAGGTCACGGCCTTGTCAGTGGCGTCGCTGGGGGCAACGGTGGCGGTCAGCCGTTCTGCGTCGCCCACGGTCAGAGTCGTGCTGGTCTTGTTTAGCATAATGCCGGTGACGTAGATCGCTTGGGGAATAACTGTAATGATGCAGGTGGCGGTCCTGCCCCCGTCCGCTGTGGTGACGGTGATGGTGGCTGTGCCTGTGCCAACGGCGGTGACGTTCCCGCTGGCGTCAACCGTGGCAACGGCGGGGTTGCTGGAGGTCCATGTCACGGACTTATTGTCCGCCTCCGCCGGGGCAACGGTGGCAGTGAGCTGTTCCGAGCTGCCCACGGTCAGGGACAGTTCGGTCTTGTTCAGCGTGACGCCGGTGGGGTGGATGGCGGGGAAGGCCGCGAAGGTCCGGACACCTGCGATGATGAGACTGCCGTCGGCCTCCGCCTGAGCGGGAAGGGCCAGGACCTCCCCGCCGAAGGTGACGCTGGCGCCGAGCTGCCCCTTGTCCAGGCCGTAACCCGGTTTGGGGATCAGCCGGATACTGGCGGTATAGGCCACATCGGGCCGGAAGGCCGCGTCCGCTGGGGACCAGAGTACCTCGGCGGTACAGACGCCGGCCCCGCCTACGGTCAGGGCTGTCACGGGCACACCGTCCCGAGCTGGGGCGGTGATTTCACCGCTGAGGGTCACCTGGGCAGGCAGGATGGTATAACTGTAGTCCCCGTCCGCACCGCAGACGGCGTAGCGGTTTTCCTTATATTCTTCCGTTCCGACGAAATAGCCGCTGAGGACGCTGGTCCGGCTGTTCCAGACCGTGTCGTCCACCGGCACGGATATGGTCGCCATTCCGTCCTGACCTGTCACGCCGGTGGCAAAGGTCTGGGCGCCGCTGACTCCGCCCTCCACCGAGACAGTCTGACCGGCCAGGGGCTGTCCCCCGCATTGCAGGCCCATGGTGACCTGGATGGTCTCTCCGTAGCGGTAGGTCTTGTTGTCCCGGTCAAAGAGGGGGATGGGGTCCAGGTATGCCTGTTTCTGGCCGTCATTCTCCTTGACCTTGATCGTATTGCCCTCTCTGGTCAGAGCGTAGTTTTCATTGACACAGGTAAGGCCGTTCAGGTTGTTTAGCGCCGTGACGCCCTCACCCGTAAACAGGGCCGCGCCTGTCCATGTTGCATCGGGTATCCTCAAACGGTCCACCCGGAGCCGTGCGCCCTCGGCGACCGTGATCCTGTCCACGGTGATAGGGACGATCTCGACCGCCGCATTGTAGAACGGTTCAAAATAAATACGCCCGCCGCCTGCCAGCTCCTTGACCGTCCGCGTCTTATTTGCTAACGCCGAAATGGAGATAGCGGCGGACTCCCTGATCTCCAGCCGACCCAAATCGAGATCATCTGTGGCGGTTGTGTAATTGACCCCCTCCAGAATAAGCTCGTCTATTTCCGTCAAAGAGGTGTAAATAAAATGGTCCATGCTGGCGTCCGAGTGGATGCAGGCGGAGACCTTCCCGGTGACGCCGGTTCCGTCCAGACCGCTGCCGTTCATCATGCTGGGACGCGTGGGGTCCATGGTCACGTCAAAGCTGGCAGAGCCCACGGTGGATGTTCCGGCATCAAGGTTTTTCGCACAGAAAAGAGCGGGGGAGGCGGGGGGCTCACACCCCTTGCCAATAATCATTTCGACCTCGTCTACATGGTCCCCCCAGCCGCCGCCATAGACATAGATATTCTGCCTGTTGGCGCTGACGCCCTTTCCGTGGAACTCCACGGTGGCGATCCCTACAGTCCCGCCGTTGCCGCCGCCATAGACCTGTATAAAATCATCCGCCTGTCCCATAAATTTAACAAGGGTGCTGCCGCAGATACAGCCTCCATCTCCGTTGCCGTAAATCCACTGTGCGTCTCCCCCGTAAAAGATTACCTCTGTATTTCCGATAGTCCCTCCATAACCGCCTCCGAATATGGTGCCTCTGTCGGCCGCACTGGGGTCAGAAGCTTTCTGTCCCCAAATTTTCGACCCCGGGTTTACAGTTACGCGGCAGGTTCCAGTGACGGTGGAGCTATTGCCGCCGCCGTAGACCCAGCCTACCGTTCCGCCATTGAGAGTGATATCGGTGTTCCCGTTTAATACATCGCCGTAGCTTCCGCCAAAAATTGCCTGAACACTTCCGCTTTCCATGACGATAGAGGTGCTGTCCGCGTGTGCATTCCCACTGTCAAACCAGCCGCCGTAGATTGCGTAGCCGCTGACATCGGTTTCGCCGGAGAGCAGATTTCCGTCGGCGTCATAGATGCTTGTGATAACACCATTTTCCTTAATCACAATAGGGACGCCCTGTGCAAAGACAAAGCCGTCATAGGCCATATTGATATCCGCCGAAGTGGCCCGGAACTCCGGAGAAGATTCTTCCTCCGCCCACGCCGTCCCCGGCAACAGTCCTAAACTAAGGCCCAGGGCAATGATAATGCTTAGTATTCTGCGTTTCATAAAACATCCTCCTTGTGATGAGAATAATCTCACTCCCCATGGGGAGTGAGAACGGGGCGCGCCCCGTTCTCATACTCTTTCTCAGCTGATAAAATGTACAGCGCAGCCATTTTCCTTTTTATTGTACCACAACCCCGAAAAATGCTTCACTACGAAAAATGTCCCTTATTTCGCTCTTCTGTTCAAAACTCGTACTTGACAAATTGACATTTCTGTGCACTGGCCTTATACTAAAAGAAAAAACGAGGTGTCTGCGTATGGAACAACTCAACATAGCGGTCTGCGAAGACGACCGGGCTGACCTCCAGCACCTCTGCAGATTGATCACAGCCAACGGCGCTTCTGCCAATGTCAGCGCCTTTGAAACCGGAGAGGATTTTCTTGCGGCTTGTCAGCCGGACCGGTTTGACCTGATCTTTATGGACATCTACCTGGACGGCCTGAACGGCGTTGAAACGGTGCGGCGGGTCCGGAGCATGGGAATCACCGCGCCGGTGGCGTTCATCACCATAAGCGAGGATTTCGCTATGGACAGCTACCGCCTGGACGTGGAAAAATACATAGAAAAACCCGCCCGCCAGGAGAAAGTAGATGAAAGCATTGCTCTGGCCCTGAGAAAAAAGGAAGAGCGGCGCATAGATATGATCGTATGGGGCCGGAGGGAGCCTGTCGAGTTTTCAGCCGCTCAGCTGCGCTATGTGGAGCAGCGGGAGCATTTCCTGACCTTCTACCTGACCGGCGGCAGAGTCTGGAGACGGAAAGGAAAGCTCAACGATTTAGAGCCTCTGCTGGCGAAGCACTCGTTTTTCCGCTGTCACAAGAGCTACCTGGTCAATCTGAATTTCGTCCTGAACATAGACAGAGAGCAAATGGTATTCCAAATGAAGGAGGGCGGAAACGCCTACATTCGCCGGGAAACCTTTTACCGGGCCAAGGGCGCTTGGGAGAACTGGCTGTTCACATCGGCGCGGGAAAAGGGGGAAGCGAATGAGTAGGAGGTTTTGGGTGGTTTTACCGCCTGTGTGTATCGCGGCGCTGATCGCGGCGCTCTTTGTTGCGGCATGGCTGTTTCAGCCGGAACGTCAGCCCGCTCCCGTCACGGAGCGGGTGTCGGAGTGGCGGCTGGACGGCGAAACGGTCGCCCTTCCGCTGACGGTGAGGCCGCTGCCCCCGCGGACTCCCCTCACATTGACGGCGGAGGTCCGACCGGAGAAGGGGGACTATCTCTATTTCAAAATGGTGTATGCCCCCCTGCGGGTCTACGCCAACGGCGTGTTGATTTTTGAGTACGGCCAGCCGGGGAGCTATCCCGATTTTCTTCTCGACCCGCCCACCAAGACGGCGCTGATCCCTTTGCCGGATACGGCGGGCCCTGTGACACTGCGGATGGAGTACCTCTCCCCGGCCCAGAGGAACTCCATCGCCCTCCACCCCGTCCTGCTGGGAACCAGCGAGGCGATCCTGATGGAACTGATCGGGCAGATGGGCTTTTCCCTGTTTTTCTCCTTCGCGCTGCTGGCCCTGGGACTGCTGCTGTTTCTGATTTCCCTGGTGGTGACCCGGTTTGAGGCGGCAGGGGCGGCGTTCTTCTGGCTGGGACTGTTCTGCGTGTGCGTGGGCTGCTGGGTGCTGGGAGAGTGCAATCTGACCGGGGTGCTGGTCGACGCGCCGGTGTTCCTTTACCTGATGGCTTTCCTTGGCTTGTTCACTATGGCGATCCCCATCCTGAAATTCGGCTGCGCGATGCTGGACCTGCGCCGGGACAGCCGCCGCCTGCTCCATGGGATGGCTCTGACGCTGGAGATCTGTACCGGGGCCGCAATTTTGTTGCAGCTTTCCGGTATCGCCGCTTTTTCCAAGACCATGTACCTGTTCCATGTGATCGCGCCGCTGTCCCTGTGCGTATTTGCCGCGGTCCTGATAAGAGAAAGCTCGTGGTATCAGAACCGCATAGCCCGGCGGTTCCTTGTTCCAACGGCGGCGCTGGCGGTGTTCGCGCTGCTGGAGGTGGGCAACTACTACCTGTTTTGCCTCCCTGTCCAGAAGTCGTTTTTCTTTCAGCTCGGTGTGCTGGTGTTCGTGGTAGTCGCCGGCGTCATCTGCGGTTATTTTGTGCGGGACGCGTTCCTGCTCCAGGCGCAGAACGGTATGATGAGTCGGCAGGTAGAGATACAAAGGGAACAGTACCGTCTCCTGCTGGAGACGGAGGAACACCGGAAAAAGCTGCGCCACAGCGTCAAGCACCACCTGGCCGCGATACGGGTTCTGCTTGTCAACGGGGAACGGGATACCGCGCTTGTGGACCTGAATACGATGCTGGAGGAGCTTTCCGCAGAGGTTTCCGGAAGACTGTGCGACAATCCACTGGTAAACGCGACGGCGGTCCACTATCAGGCTATGGCGCGGCAGACAGGGACGGCGGTGGATATCCTCCTTGACATTCCGGAGGATATCGGGCGTATTTCCGACAGCGAGCTGTGTGTGATGATCGGGGATATGCTGGAAAACGCCGTCACCGCCTGCCGGGGTGTGGACAGGCCCTTTATTAAAATGCGGAGCCGCTGTGCGGACGGCATTCTGACGGTGACCTTGGACAACAGCTATTCCCACGTCCGGCAGAACGCGGACGGAAGCTTTCGATCTACCCGGGAAGGCGGCGGACTTGGGCTGCGCATCATTGCCGCCCTTGCGGAAAAACACGGCGGTGGAAGCCGCTTCGAGGCGAAGGATGGTGTGTTCTATTCTTCGGTCTATCTGCGGTTGATGTAGCGGCAAGTAATGCGCCGGTCCTTTTATCATCTCGGGCAGTGACCCTCTGGGCGTGTGAAGTACAACTGAAATAGCGAGCTAGTTGTCCATTTGGCAAAACATAAGCGTCGGGGTCATGGTCCAGATCAGGGTCCGTTTAATGAAAGGCTTTCATTCTTTGTTTTCGGTTACGCAAAATCTGAGCAGTAAATCTGTACTTCCCGATGTTAACTTTCCCTGCCTGCACTCTGTTTTTTACCGACACGAGGGAGGGCCATCCAGTTTTCTGGACGGCCCTCCTTGGTTGCTACTTGGTTACGCATAGAAGTTGACGCTGTTGGGTATCCCGACAAACATGTAACAGTAGGTGATGCCGTCGTACTGGGTCACGCCCACGCCGATGCAATCGCACCTGGGATCGATCATTGTCTCGAAATGACCGGGAGAGTTAATCCAGTTGTTGATAGCGCGTTGAGCAGCGTTGTCTGTACCAGTGAACACGGTGAGGTTATCACCGAAGCCGTAGGGATATCCGGCCTCGGCAGCGGCCTGCCCCTCTTCCGGAGCGTGATGCCAGGTGTAGCGCCGGTTGGAGCAGACTTGAGCGGCATTCATCAGGGATTCACTGACTGGCAGTTCCGATACCTCATTGGCCTTTCGGATCTGGTTGATGAGCCGGATCATCTCCTGCCGTATCTCCAGGTTGTCCGTCAGGCCGGCGCTGTCCCCGCTGGCGGGTGCTTCCGGCGCAGCGGGGGCTGCGGAGCCAACCGTCAGTATTACGGTCCCACGTTCTCCAGCGCTGTTGGAGACGGTGATCTCTGCGATCCCCTCCGCTTTGGCAATGGCAACCCAGAAGGTCAGCACCTGTTCCACCGCTACCGTGTCTGGGTTGCTGGAAGTCACAGTGTAGTTTGCACCGCTGGGACCGATGATGAGTCCGCTACGGTCTCCTACCTCCAGGGTACTTCCCTTGTAACTGCTCACCCGGACAGGTTCGTCAGGCGCTTCTGTCGCCATGGCGGGGATGGCGAGGGTTGTTGTGAGGATGGCTGCCGTCAATGCTGCGGTGATGCGCTTTTTCGTACTGGTCATTTGCATTTCCTCCTGATTTCTGTATTTTGTGTAGGTTTCGCAAGTGACACAATATCGAAACAGGAGACGAAAGTCGATAGGGATAAATGGAGAAATACAGGGGTGAAAATCGAGCGTATTACACAAGTGCTTCGTTGTGTTTGTGAAGGGGCTCTTTCGGTGTGCCGATTTTCCTGACCACATAATTAGCCACAGACAGACGTGGAACACGTGGAAACACTGGCTTCAAAGAGTGCTGGAGAGTAAATGAAAAGGGGTAGAAACGGCCATAAACTATCAGAATTTGTCTAAAAAATCTTTGCGGACCTCTTTGTTTATAGCGGTGCAAATTTTGAACACGTCACATGGACATCGACGGCCCCTGGTACTCCTCATGATCGTCCGCTTTGTGGCCCATGGCGATTTTCTTCTCACGGATTCTCCGCATGAGTTTGCTCTCCACATGACCACCCGCCGGATTGGGCGGCGGGAGCGTTTCCCAGAAAATATTGCTCACGTGGTGGAGGAGTCTCAAAGAACAAAGGAGAACGGACGGGTCACGCTGCCGATGGTCTAGAAGAAACTGCGCATAGCTGTTGCCTTGAGCGGCAGATTGCGTCAGCCAGTATTCTGCCGCATCTTGATCTTGTCCTACCTCTTTCCCCTGGAGGTACAGCTTGCCGAGGACATACTGCGCGTATTGATTTCCCTGACTGGCGGAGTCACCCAGCAGCTGAACCGCCCTTTCAATATCTTTCGAAACACCATTACCCAGAAGGCACATCTTCCCCAGGCGGTACTGCGCATATTGATTTCCCGATTCACCAGCACGCTCATACCACGACGCAGCTTCACTCATTCGTCCTTGCCCCTGTAGTAGCTTTCCCAGCATGTACTGTGATTGTGCGTCCCCTATCGCGGCAGAGCGTCGGAACCACTCCTCCGCCTTTTCATCAT
>CAJULJ010000090.1 GCA_910587395.1 uncultured Oscillospiraceae bacterium
GCGCCACCCTCTGGAACGCCGTGGAGAAGGCCGAGCGCGGCAAGAAAGCCCAGCTCGTCGTCGCAAACTCCATATCCTTCGCTTCATCCTGCGGATGAAGCTCACTCATTCCGTTGCTCCTCCTCTTCAGACTGCAACCGCTATGCTGGGTTGCAGTCTGAGTGGGAGAACCCCAATGTGGACCGGAGCAAGAACACCGCCCTGATCGCCCCCGGCTTCGGGACTCCCACCAGTTACCTCCCCGGCAGCGGCGAGTACCTTACCCCCAACCTCGTCCCCGGCGCACTATCCGGCGGCTTGGTCAATCAGGTGGGCAGTGCTGGAGCCAACGCCACTGGCGGCGCGGCGGGCAGTTCCGTCATCCCCGGCCAGTACCCCTCGGTGAGCGGCAATGTCACCATGACCCAGATCCCCGGCGGCAGCCCCACCGACATCGCCCAGGGCAACGCCACAGGCGGCTACACCGAGGTGACAAGCGACCTCTATTACAGCAACAGCAGCCTGGGGACGCTGAAGATCCCCGCCATCGGCCTGACCGTCAAGGTCTACCAGGGGACGGACAGCGCCGCACTGAAGAAGGGTGCCGGCCACTTCACCAACACCAGCATCTGGGACGGCAAGGAATACGAGGCCATCACCACTTCGCCCACCGACCTGCGGGCAAGGCTGAGGCAGGGCACGGAACAGTAAAAAATCAGCGGGCGGGAAAAATCCCCGCCCGCCGCATTATTCAGGGAATACTTCTGATAGGTCGATGGTGCAATCCTCCAGGATATTCACCTTCAAACGATCTCCCACCGCACCAAAATCTTTTGCGGCATAGTAACCATTCTCCAAAACAAAGACCTGCACAGACTTGCTGACGGGGTCCACGATCCAGTATTCCCGGACGCCGGCCCTCTGGTATAGGTTAAACTTTGTGAGCTTATCATGACGCTGGGTAGATGGAGAAAGAATCTCCATCACCAGATCAGGAGCGCCCTTACAGCCGATGTCGTCCAGTTTGGAGGGATCACAGACTACAGTAATATCTGGCTCCACCATTGTATCCACATCTTCCGGGCTATCCCCGTCGCGTTCAAATGGACGGACAGCAAAAGGCGCAGCATAGACTTCACATTTTTTCCCCGACAAATAATTGTTAAGCTGCGTCGCCAAAGATATGCTGGCCTTTTGATGAATTCTGACTGGCGGCGGCGACATCATCACCGGGTCCCCGTAAATCAGCTCAATGCGCTCCTGCTCATCCCAGGTCAGCGCGTCGGCCAAGGTATAGCGTTTTTCCATCGGCAACGGCATATGACCACACTCCTATTCGCCGTTTCAGTGAAATGGTATTGTTCCTTACCCATATTGTAAGTGATTTTGAATTAAAAAACAAGCAAAGAAAAGGAGAAAATTTTATGCAGACCATCAAAGAGATGATTCAGCAGATTCAGACCATCACCTATGACGCCTATAGGTCCAGTGGCCAGGTGGCGGCCCTTCTGAAAACACAGGGCGAACCACCGGAGGCCATGGCAAAGGCTCTGGAGCGGACCGCCACCCAGATGGAACAGGGCACGGTGGAGCTGCGCGCCCTGTGCGAGTCCTGCCTGCCCGAGCTGCTCACCGTCGGTCGGAAGCCCGTCCTGCCTACGCTGGATGTGGCCGGAAGCATCAGTGTAAACGAGTTCGGCTGGCTGCTGATCGAGCTGAACACTCTGCTGCCCCAGCTGGCCCATCTGCTCCCGGCCCTGGCGGCACAAATCATTCACCGAGGTCTGGAACTCGTTGCGCACCTGGGGCAGGGTGCCCTCTGTCACCGTCTGTTTGCACATGGGACACTGTACGCCGGGCTTTAACCCCGCAACAATGTGTTTTTGCCGGGAAACCTCTTTCCCCAGCGTGTCGATCTGGGCCTGAATAACGGAAATGGCCTCGATGTATTTGCTCTGGTATTCCCTGGCCCGGACCTGCTCCAAAGCCTGCGCCGCCGTTTGGATCTGGGCGTCCAGCTCCGCCGTCAGCTCTGGCCCGGCAGGCTGCTCCCGGATCAGTTCCCCGTGCCTGGCGTACAGCTCCGCCAGCTTTTCTGTCAGACTGCTCCCGTCAAACTCGGTGGTGCGGCGGGTCTCCAGAGTATCCGCCTCCAAAGAAAATCGCTGATACCGCTCCTGCTTGGCGGATAATTGGTTTGCGTTATCCTGCGCCTGGGTCTTTTGGAGATCCTTCTGGCCTGCATGGAATATTCAACATCCACAATGTATGCCATAATTGCCTCCTGTCACAGAAACGCCCTGGTATTTACCCAGGCGGGCTCCAGTTCGCACAGGTTGTGGTTTAGACAGGTCAGCTGATGCGTGCGCAGGCCAAGGTCCTGCATATACCCCGCCAGACGGGCGGGATCGCGCTGATCGAACTGGTCAAAGTCGATGTCCCGCAGCAGGGGGTACTCCCCGCGCGCCAACATGGGCAGAATGACCTCAAACATATACGGGCTGATGTCCTCGTGGTCCTCCTGATCTACTAATGTTCGGGCACTTCCCGCAGCTGGGCAGCCAACGCCGTTAAATCAATGAAGGCAGGCATGGTCACACCTCCAGCTCGGCCACGCAGACCGCGTACTCATCCAGATGGGAGAGGATCATCTTCTCCATTTCCTCGTCAATGTGGCACTGATTCGCCCCGAGGAGGTAGAGGCCGCTGGCGGCGGTAATGTCCCCCTGGGAAAAGCGGTCGGCATACTCCAGTTCACGCTGTATAGCCGGATCGCTCATGTTCACAGCCACAACGGCCATCTCGACATGATCGGCCAGATGCTTGGTGGATACCGTCTCACCCATGCCCGCGATTCGCTGGACTCTGGTAAAGGGATTGTCGCCGTCGTCGGCGCTGCCCAGGTCAACGAAGCCGCCGCTGCTGAAAGTGTCGCTGCCGGTCTGGCCGCAGCTTTCCCCCGGAAAGCTGAACAGGTTGTTGTCACTCATGGTATTTGCTCCTTTTAAATTTTTGTGAGGACGCAAAGAACCGCAGTCCACTCCCAAAAGAGTTGACTGCGGTTCTTGTACGTTCTCGTGTTGGTATTTAGGATGCTGACAGATCTCCCAGGGGCATAGTACCCCAGGAGCGAATATCTGACCTGAAAAAATCTTACCTAAATACACTCTGAGCATACCACGTTTTTCCTGCCTTGAACAGTTGCGATTTTCTCTACACCAGGCATTTAGTAGGTTCCATTCTGAAAATTTACCGATGGTGTAAATCCAATTATACCGATTGCCATTGTGCTATAACGTTTGTGCGTTTGCATGGGCCAGGATACTGGGGACATCCAACTCTAGAATCATGCCATCAAGCTGTGCGCAAGAATATACACTATGGGCAAATGGCGAGGATAAATTGCCAGCGTCTTGACGTGACTGTAGCATTTCAATGCCTAAAATCGTATCGACTAAAAATCCAGTCTGTGTATTTGCAAGGAGAATCAGGTGCTGTTTGGAAGCAACAGAAGCAAATTCCGGCCTGAAGCCGAGAAGACCGCCCAGGTCAATGACACTGACGCTTTTCCCATGCAGCTGACAAACGCCTACAGCATGACCCGGCGATTGTGGAATGGGAACGATTTTCCCTTCCAAAGCCTCAATCCATGTGACGTACTGGATCGGGATAGCAAAAATATCGCTGTTGTATCTGAGGCGAAACAGCACACAGGAGACAGATTCATCCTCGATGTTCATGAGCCGTTTCCCACATCGACTGCTGAGAGGATGAGTTCTACACAGCGGTCGATCCCCAGCTTGCTGCTGTTCAGACAGAGGTCATAATTTGCCGCCATCCCCCACGCCTGATCGGTGATATGCCTGTAGTAGCTGGAACGCTTCCTGTCTCGCTCCTTCACATGGCTTCTGGCAGCGTCAACGGCAACCCCATGCTCCGCGATAACACGGTTGGCCCGGTCAGGCAGTGCGCCGGTGATGAAGACGTGGAAGCAGTCCTCCCGCCCTTGCAGGATGTAGTCGGCGCACCGCCCTACAATGACGCAGGACTCCTTCTCCGCCAGTTCCTTGATCAGCTCAGTCTGATAGGCGTTGATCTGGTCCGGCAGGGCCATATTCCCCCTCTGATTGGCGTTATAGGCCGAGTACCCCCGCGATGAAACGCTGGTGAACAGGCTGCTGGCGGAGGAGTATTCCCCCTCTCGCCGCACCGTCTCGGCCGACAGCCCGCTGCGCTCCGCCACGATCTGCACCAGCTTTTTGTCGTAGAAGGGAATGCCCAGCCGTTCCGCCACGGTTTTCCCGATGGTATGGCCTCCGCTGCCGCATTGACGGCCTATGGTAATTACATATTTTTTCATAACTTTGCCTCTTTTCCAAAAATTTTCTTCCAGGACAACCACACGGTAATTAAGGAGATCACACCAGACAGCCCGTCGCTGAAAGGACCAGCCCAGAGAACCCCTTCCACACCCATAAAATATCCAAAAATCAACATAGCCGGAATCAAGAAAATAATCTGCCGGGACAATGAAAGTAGCGTGGCGGGGACAGGCTTACCGATAGCTTGGAAGAAAATCCCGGTAACGGCTCCGGCAGGGATCAGGAAGCAGGCCAGCAAATAAACCCGGAAGCATTTTACCGCAAACTCTATGTACAGTTCCGACTCCTTGCCAAACAGGTTGATAATTTGCTCTGGGAAGATTTGAAAGATAAAGAACGCTGCAACCATGATCGCACTGCCGATTCCCAATGCCAGCTTATAGGTTCTTTTTACCCTCGGATACTGACCGCTGCCATAGTTATAGCCTAAGATGGGCTGAACCCCGGCAGCAAGGCCCAGCGTAATCCCGGAAACAAGACTGCTCACCTTCATCACGATACCGAACACCGCCATGGGAATGTCAGAACCATAGGGGGACGCAGCGCCATAGGCCACCAGTAGATTGTTGGTAACGGCAATAACAAATACAGAGGCGATTTGAGATATGAGACTGGATACACCCAAGGAAGCAAGCCGCCTGGCAATTTGTGGCCTCGGAATAAAATATTCCCGTTTCAGCCTGATGGTCTTAAACCGGAGCAGACAGACGGCAAAAAAGGCCGCATTCAAAATTTGTCCCAGGATGGTGGCCCAAGCGGCGCCTTTGACTCCCCACCGGCACACAAAAATGAAAATTGGGTCTAAAATGATATTTGTTGCACAACCTATGAGCAAGCCGATCATGCTGACTCTGGGACGCCCGTCCGCCCGGATTACGCTCCCGAAGGCAGAGCAGACAGCGGAGAAGGGAAAGCCCAGCACAATAATACGGCCATAATCCAGCGCATAGGGGAGATTTCCCTCTGTAGCCCCGAACAACCCGCAAAGCGGCTCCAGGAAAATCTGAAACAAGATCAGAAATATAAATCCTGTCCCAATCGTCAGGGTAACCAGATTCCCTACACCGCGGGCTGCATCATCGGGCCGGTTTTTTCCCAAGTTTAGACTCATGTAAGCTGCGGCGCCATCCCCTAACATAAAAGCGATGGCCATGAGGATAGTTGTCAGCGGCATGATGACATTGGTGGCGGCGTTGCCCAGGTAGCCAACGCCCTGCCCAATGAAAATCTGGTCTACCATGTTGTAGAGCGAGTTGACTACAATGGAAATAATGCTGGGAATGGCGTAGCGGATCATCAATTTCCCAACCCGCTCGGTCCCCAGCGGGTTGGCGACAACTTGTTCGTTCATTTCAAATTCCTCCTAACGAATGTGACTTGTTCAGGCAATGGCGTTGCCTGTGTAAAGTTGGTAATACCGGCCTTTTTCCTCAATCAACTGGTCGTGGGTCCCCCGCTCAATGATCCGGCCCTGCTCCAGGACCATGATGCAGTCGGAGTTCCGAACCGTGGAGAGCCGATGGGCGATGACAAAGGTAGTGCGGCCGCTCATCAGCCGGCCCATGCCCTCCTGCACCAGCCGCTCCGTGCGGGTATCGATGGAGGACGTGGCCTCATCCAAGATCAGGACCGGCGGGTCGGCCACGGCGGCGCGGGCGATGGCCAGGAGCTGCCGCTGGCCCTGGCTCAGATTGGTCCCATCGCCGGTGAGGACCGTCTGGTAGCCATCCGGGAGCCGCCGGATAAAGCCATCAGCGTTGGCGAGCTTCGAGGCGGCAATGCACTCCTCGTCTGTGGCATCCAGCCGCCCATAGCGGATATTTTCCATCACCGTGCCGGTAAACAGGTGGGTATCCTGCAAAACGATGCCCAAGGAACGCCGAAGGTCCGCTTGCTTGTTTACGCATGGTCAAAGTCACCTCCGCCTTTCGTCTGGGCCTCGTAGATTTCCTGATAGATGGTATTGGTTTTCAGCAGGTTTTCGTGGGAGTCAAAGCCGCTGACCTTGCCGTTGTCCAGCACCAGGATACGGTCCGCGTCCTGCACGCTGGAAATGCGCTGGGCAATGATGATCTTGGTGGTTCCAGGGATCACCGTTTGCAGGGCCTCCCGTATCCTGGCGTCCGTGGCCGTATCCACGGCGCTGGTGGAATCGTCCAGAATCAGCACTTTGGGCTGCTTCAGCAGGGCCCTGGCAATGCACAGCCGCTGCTTCTGTCCGCCGGAGAAGTTGGCCCCGCCCCGCTCCACCCAGGCGTCGTATCCTTTCGGCAGATGGTCGATAAACTCGTGCGCGCAGGCCAGACAGCAGGCTTCTCGGTACTCCTCCGTGCTGCCCATCTTTCTGCCCCAGCGCAGATTGTCTAATACTGTGCCGGAGAACAGCACATTCTTTTGCAGAACCACCGCCACCTGATCGCGGAGCGTTTCCAGATTGTAGCTTCGGACATTCTCACCGCCCACCTTGACAGAGCCGGAAGTCACATCATACAGACGGCTGATCAGATTGACCAGGCTGAACAGATACATAGGGAATCCATTGAAAAAATCTCATTCAGCAGGAACGCCTGCGCGAAGGTCATCTCGCTTGCCGCCAGCTCCTCGCTTTCATAGAGGCTCAGGCAGATGTTGATTTGCCGAAGCGTCAACAGCAGGCTCCCATCAGGCATTTCACACCACCCTTTCTTTTGCGGCTTTGTTTGGTTTACGACTGTTCGGCAGACAATTTTTACTGGCGCTACCGTCTATTATACTCATTTCCTCTTGAATGTTAATTCAAAAAATGTTATAAGGTATTAAAAACTTTTATCAATCCACGGAGGAATCAGTATGAACACATTCCAGCTTACCTGCTTTTTGACCGTTGCGGAAACACTCAGCTTTGTGAAAGCTGCAAAACAGCTCAATGTAACGCAGCCGGCAATCACACATCAAATCCGTTCTCTGGAGGAGGAGTTGAATACCCAGCTATTCAAGCGCACCACTCGTTCTGTAGAAATCACCCAGGAAGGGCTGATTTTTTTGAACGATGCCAAAAATGTTCTGAGCATCATTACTCTGGCAAAAAAACGATTCGAGGAGCCTTTGGTGGATGAACGGCAATTCTTTTCTATCGGATGTCATAGCAACAATGAGCTGCGCCTGTTTCCTGGTATCCTCCGTCAAATGGCGGAAGCCTGTCCCACGCTGAATCCTGTTTTTCAGGTCGTACCGTTCCAGCATCTTTACCAGCTTTTAGAAGAAGGAACTGCGGATGTGGTCGTAGCATTTCAGGAAAAGGGACAAAAAAATGAGACTGGCATTTATAAAGAGCTGGTCCAGATCCCGATTACCGGCGTTCTGCCTACCGATCATCCGCTGGCAGAAAAAAAGCTGCTGGACGAGGACGATCTCCGAACCCAGCGGCTGCTTCTGCTGGACCCGCAACGGTGTCCCGACCGTTTGAATGTGGTCCAGTATGGTTTGGCAACAGAAAGGGCTGTTTCTGATTTGCTTATGTGCGGTTCAGCCGATGCCTGCATCACGCTGGCCAAGGCTGGGTTCGGGATTGCTGTCCAACCTGACTTTCCGTCCCTGCGGGATCCCGCCTTGGCCTACATTCCAATCAAAGATGTGGAGCCGCTGTCCTATGGGGCGTATTACAAAAGCGCCGCGGGAAAGCCTTTACTGAAGCTTTTTCTCCAACTGTGTAAGGAACATTTGGTCAGTAAGGGTGGTCAGAACGACAGATAGATATTTGAGAAAAAGAGTTTTTGATGTTACTCTGTTCAATATTAAAAATTTTTTTACGCATTTGCCTGCAAGGGTTTCAGACGCCGTTAAATTTCAAAAACATACCGAAATTTGACGCAGAAGAAAAAATGTCCATACAATTGAAAAGAAAATAGGAGAACGCTATGTGTGAGCGTATGACAAGGTAAAGTAAAAGTAAAGTGTTTGGTACATAGAAAGTAAATCGTTGTTTGGATTGACAGGGCTATACCGTTCCCAATTTCCTATATGGCAGCGCAGCTTTGCACAAAAGGCTTTAACTTCACGACATATTCATCGCAACGAGATTTCTGCATTATCATCCTGGTTGCTATGCTGCTTTATTTCGCAATGCTGACGGGAAAAACTCTTTATAAAGCAAAGCTGAACACTTCGAGAGGATAGAGGAAAAGGCATGAAAAAATCTCTGTTTAGACTAACGGATATGTTAGAGCTAAGTATTGCATATATTTTTTGCTTTTCTCTCAATTTGCTTTTGGATTATGCAAAGACTTTGGATTTGGATGCCTATATTCTACATGGCGTCGTCAATAAAAACATGATATAATCGTCCTCAAAGAAAAGGGG
>CAJULJ010000091.1 GCA_910587395.1 uncultured Oscillospiraceae bacterium
CTGGAGATCACCAACCGGCAGACCGGCAGCGCCCTTATTCATAAGGTGGACAGTCTCACCGGCGAGGGCATCTACGGCGTGACGTTCCTGCTCTCCGACGCCAAGGGCAACCCCGTGGGCACCTATCAGAGCGACAACGAGGGCTATGTGTATATCGACCAGGGCCTCGCGGACGGTAAGTACACCATCCGGGAGATTGAATGTGCGGACGGCTATATTCTGGACACCCAGCCCAAAACGATTTACGTTCAGTACGGCGGCTGTACCACCATTACCTGGCCCAACACCGCCGTCCGGGGACAAATCCAGATTGTGAAGAAGTCCGCGGACTACAACCCCACCAATGGCCTGCCCGCCGGGACGCTGCTGGAGGGGGCAACCTTTGAAATCTGTAACGAGCGCACAGGGAACAAGGTGGACACCATCGTGACCGGGGCCAACGGCCTCGCGTCCTCCAAGGCCCTCCCCCTGGGCCGCTACACCATCCGGGAGACAAAGGCCCCGGCCAACTACGGCGCGTCCTCGGAAACCTATACCGCCGTGTTGGAGTACAGCGGCCAGATTGTCAAGCTGGAAATCACCAATAAGAGCCTGTCCACCGGCGTTTCCATCGAAAAGACCGGCCCCAAGGAGGCCACCAGCGGCCAGCCTGTCCGCTATGTGTTCTCCCGGATCGGCAACACCAGCAACGTCATGCTCCAGTCGTTCTACTGGCGCGACACCCTGCCCGCCGCCGTCCGGCTGGATAAGGTAGTCACCGGGACCTACAATTTCCCCGGAACCTATAAGATCGTCTATAAGGTGAACAACACCGGAGACTACCGCACCCTGGCCGACAGTCTCAGCACCAGTCGGAATTACACACTGGCGGCGTCCCCCACAGCCCTGGGCCTTGCGGCCAATGAGCGCGTCACCGAAATCATGTTCGTGTTCGGGCAGGTCCCCGGAGGCTTTAGCCAGGTGGAGGCCCCCATGCTCCACTGTAAGGCCGTGTCCGGCCTGACCCCCGGCAGCAGCTTTGTAAACGTGGCCGACGTGGGCGGAACCCATGACGGCGTATGGGTGCAGGCCGTGTCCCGCTGGGTGACGACTGTGTACGGCAAGCCCACGCCCCTGCCCAAAACCGGCTATTGAGAACCCTACCGGGAAATGCGTCTCACCATGAGACGCATTTCCCCCTGCATGAAAGGAGGAAGTATGTCCGAGAAAAAGTATATCCGCTTTATCAACAGCGACTATGAAACGCTGTTCCATATCCCGGACGGCGGGCGCATCCGAATCACCTACCCTGACAGGGAACCGGCTGAACGGGTATGTCGGTTTATCGACGAGTACCACACGGCAGTTGGGAATTGTCACTACCACATCTGCGAGTTTGCCGAGCGCATGGAGCAGATCGGCGCGAAGTATGAGCCGCTGGACTACATCCGGGAACCTGAGTTTTACCCCAAGTATTATCTTGCGGCAAGTGAAAATGGCCCCGGCCCTGCCTACCATATCATCGACACAAGGCAGGAATACGGTTTTGCGTTCGCACCCAAGGGAGCCGCGAGGGGCCAGAAGTATTGCATTTTCAGACGGCGGGTGGATGAAAGCGGCCATTATCGCGTTAGCTGCGTTGTCCAATGGAGCGACAATCTGAAAGACATCGCTCCCCAGGACTGGGGCTTTGACATGAAGAAGATCAAGGCCGTAACGCAGAAGCCGAAAAAGCGGACTGGCCCCAGGCGGTGAGCGGAGGCGATGCGCCGGCGTCCAGCCCAAACGCGAGAGCGCCCCCATAGCTGTGGCGCGGCTTTTCTCAGCACCAATTCTGAGCGGAAATGCGTCTCACCGTGAGACGTATTTCCGCTCTCTTATAAGGAGGCGAACACCATAGACGATTTTAAGGCAGTACCCAGCAGTCTGGACATCAGCAAATATCTGAAAGAATTTCTGATCATGTGCGACCCCGTAAAATACCCGCCGGGGGATGACGCTAAAATTGTACGGCGCTTGAACGATACCCTGCAAGGACGGGGGGAGCAGACGGTTCAGGAAATGCTGGCTGAAATAGACACGGTATGCGGACGGTTGGGAATCTACAATTCGGAATGGCTGGCATTTCAACAGAAAATTGAAGATTTCCAGCATCAGAAATCACTGTTAGACCAGCCCTATACCAAAAGCAGCAGCAAGCAGTACAAATATCGGAGCTATGACCCGCCCATTGGCCGCAAGTTAAAAATCGTCAATCAGCGGCTTTATGACTGCGCGGCAAAGGCGGGCTTTCCCCCGAACTTTTTCCGGGAAACTTACTTTGACCAGGTGACATTCTACTGCATACCCGACCACACGGATTTTAACTTTTCCTATTTCAGCAACTGCACCTTTGCCGTGTGCCGGATCAGGGAGGCCACCTTTGACGGGGCAACTCTGTCCAGTTCTGAATTTCATAGCTGTGTTATGCAGTACGCCACATTCTTTAATGCGTCCATCGACCACACCCATTTTCACGACAGTACCCTGCGAAATGTTTCATTCCAAGAGGCCCGCCTCAAATCCTGCAATACCGTTGACTGTGAATTGGATGGCGTCGGCTTTTTGAACGCGACATTGGACGGCTGTTTTTTTGGACGTGTCGCCGCCCGCAGCATCCGGGGCCTGCACACCGCCACCATCACCCAGGGCGGCGCGACGGACAGCGAGGTGAAGCGTAACCGGGAATCCATTTTTGCCGCCCTCCGGCCTGAGCAGGGGCTGCGGCTGGAGTTTCCGGCGAAAAGGCGGGGTGGGCGGTGAAAAATCAATCGGACAACAGCTATTCCAAGTGGCTCTTCCTCGCCCTGCCCGTGCTGTGGATCGGCGCGGGGCTGGCCTCCGGCTATGAGGACGGCATGACGGCATTTGAAGTGCTGGGTAAGTTTTCCGAGTGGGCCGACCACCCGTTTCTGCTCCGCTGGACGCCCTATACTCTTAAATTCATGCTGGGGGCGCTGGTGGTGTATGCCTTTGCTGTGGTGCTGTACATTTCCGGTAAGCAGAACCGCCGCCCCGGAGAGGAACACGGCAGCGCCCGCTGGGGAAATCCCCGCCAGCTTGACCGCAAGTATCGGGACAAAGACCCCAAGCGCAACGCCATCCTCACGCAGAACCTGCGGATGAGCTTAAACAGCCGCCAGCACTTCCGCAACCTCCTGCAAATCGTGGTGGGCGGCTCCGGCGCGGGCAAGACCCGCTACATCGTGAAGCCCAACATTTACGAGGCCAACGCATCGTATATAGCGACTGACCCGAAAGGGGAACTTGCCCGCGACTCCATCCCCCTGCTGCTCCGGGAGGGGTACACGATCAAGGTTTTCGACCTCGTTGACCCGGATCGCTCCGACTGCTACAACCCGTTCCACTACATCCGCAACGACGCCGATGTGCTGAAGCTGATCGCCAATTTCATTCGCAACACCACCCCGAAAAACGCACATTCCAATGACCCGTTTTGGGAGAAAAGCGAGACGGCCCTGGACAGCGCCCTTATGCTTTACCTGTTGCATGAGGCCCCGCCGGAGGATCAGAACATGGAGATGATGCTCACCATGCTGGAGTACGGCGCGGCCAAGGAGGGGGACGGCGACCATGTTTCAGCCCTTGACCTGCTCTTTCAAGCGTTGGAGGAAGAAAACCCTAACCACATCGCCGTGCGGCAATACAAGGTATTCAAGCAGGCCCCCAGCGAAACGGCCATGAGCATCTTGATCAGCGCCGCCGTGCGCCTCGCGCCCTTTTCCCTGCCGGAGATACAGCGCATCACCAGCCGGGACGAGATGGAGCTGGGCAAGCTGGGGGAACGGAAACAGGCCATTTTCTGCATTATCCCGGACAGCAACGATGTGAGCCTCAATTTCCTTGTTGGTATGCTCTATTCCCAGGCGTTCCAGGAGCTTTACTTTCAAGCCGACAAGGTACACGGCGGCAGTCTGCCCATTCCCGTGCGGCTCATGTTCGACGAATTTGCCAATGTGTCACTGCCGGACGGCTACGCCCGACTTCAGGCCACCATGCGCTCCCGCAACGTGATGGCCACCATTATACTGCAAAACATTTCCCAGCTCAAGGCCCTTTTCAAAGATGACTGGGAGGGTATCATCGGCAACGCGGATGCCTTTATCTATTTGGGCGGGAACGAGCAGAGTACGCACAAATATGTTTCGGAGCTGCTGGGCAAGGAGACGATCCAGACCCAAACCAGCAGCCAGAGCAAGGGGCGCAACGGATCGTACAGTCAGAATTTTCAACAGGCCGGGCGCGAACTCTTAACGCCAGATGAAGTGCGGATGCTGGACAACAAAAAGGCCATTGTCCTCATTCGCGGCGAAGCCCCGGTCATTGACGACAAATACGACCTAATGAAGCACCCCGCTATCAAATTCACGGCTGACGGGGGCGCAGCCGCTTATATACACAGTCCAGTTTGCCTGTACGACGTGGGCGACCTGGACTTTTCCTTTACGTCGCTGGACGATGTAGAAATCATCGAATGAAAAAAGGAGGAATTTTTACTATGAAAAAGCACAATTCCAACACTTCCCTCACCACCCGGAGCAAGGCCCGCCGGTATATGGCCGTCTGGACGGCGCTGGTGCTGTCCCTGTGCCTGTTCACCGTCCCGGCCTCCGCCGCTGGCGGCGACCCGCTGGACATTGTAAATAACCTGAGCGACTTTATTTTCTCCATCATTAAGGCCCTGGGCGTCATTATCCTGGGCTGGGGCATCGTGCAGGTGGGTATGTCCATCCAGTCTCACGACGCCAGCCAGCGCACCCAGGGCTTCCTGTGTCTGTTCGGCGGGCTTATGATCGCCTTTGCTAAGGAGATTTTGACCGCCATTGGCGCGGTATAAGCGGCCCCATCAACCCTAATACCGGGGAAATGCGTCTCACGGTGAGACGCATTTCCCCCAATGAAAGAGGTGATTTTTTGAGTGACAACTGGATTGTCAGCAATCTGGAAAATGCCTTGGCAGACTGGAACGGGAAGCTGGGGGAGATATGGGCGCTGCTGACCCAATCCCCGGAGACGTTCAAGGGCGGCACCATTTGGAGCTTGATCCTCAACGTCCACAATGCCCTTGTGGGCATTGGCTACGGCCTTTTGGTGCTGTTTTTCGCTATGGCTATCTTTCAGAGCGCCGCCAGCTTCCGGGACTTCCAGAGGCCGGAGTATGTTCTGCGCCACCTGATCCGCTTTATCCTCGCCAAAACCGCCGTGGGCCGGTGTATGGAGATTATGACCGCAATTTTCAATATCTGCGGCGGCATCACCCAAACCGTGATGAGCGGGCTGGGCGGCTCCATTACCACGGCGGCATCGCTGCCCGGCGAGATCGTGACCGCGATAGAGGGGGTGGGCCTGTTGGAGAGCATCCCCCTGTGGCTGGTGTCCCTGTTGGGCACCCTCTTTATAACCGTCATGTCCTTTATTCTGCTGCTCACCGTCTACGGGCGCTTTTTCCGGCTGTATATGTTTACCGCCCTGGCTCCCTTGCCGTTAGCCTCCTTTGCCGGTCAAACCACGTCATCCAGCGGCAGGGCGTTCATTAAGAGCTACATCGGCGTGTGCATGGAGGGCGCAGTAATTGTGCTGGCCTGTCTCATTTACTCGGCGTTCCTGTCCAGCAGCGCCCCCGCCGTGGACAGCAGCCTGCCCGCCGTCACAATGGCGTGGCAGTACATCGGACAGCTCATTTTCAATATGCTTATCCTGACCGGCCTTGTCCGGGGGGCCAGCCGGATCGTAAAGGAGATGTTCGGCTTATAGGAAAATACAGTGTGATTTATGCCGACCCGCCCTGGCGTTATCAAAACTGGAAAGGGCAGGGTGTGGCCGAGCGGCACTACCCCACTATGACGTTGGAGGACATCAAGGCCCTGCCCGTAGCGGGGCTGGCCGGAAAAGACTGTGTTCTGTTCCTGTGGGCCACTTGCCCCATGCTCCCGGAGGCGCTGGACGTGATCCGGGCGTGGGGCTTCACCTTTAAGACCGTTGCTTTCACCTGGATCAAGCTGGCCCCCAAAGCGGACAGCATCTATTGGGGCCTGGGCTATTGGACGCGCTCCAATGCCGAGATTTGTCTGCTTGCCACCAGGGGCCAGCCCAGGCGGCAGGCTAAGAATGTCCATCAGGTGATCATTTCCCATGTGGAGGAACACAGCAAAAAGCCGGACGAGGCCCGGCGGCGCATTGTGGCCCTTATGGGCAACGTGCCCCGTGTGGAGCTGTTCGCCCGTTACCCGGCCCCCGGCTGGGACGTGTGGGGGAACGAAGTGCCCAGCAGTATCCAATGGCATAACAGCACATAGGGGACGGCGGTTTATTCGCTGTTCCTTTATTTTATCCGCGAAAGGAGAATCCCATGGAAATTAAAATCCCCAAAGAAGTACGCCAGCACAAGGAAACCATCTTTTTCGGCCTGTCAGCGCGACAGTTTTTCTGCGCCGCTGTCGCCGTGGGGCTGGCCGTGGGCGTGTACCTGGGCCTCGGCCCCATGATCGGAAAGGAGACGGCAAGCTGGGTGTGCATCCTCGCTGCCGCCCCCATCGCCCTGGCGGGCTTTTTCAACTACAACGGCATGACGCTGGAGCAGTTTGCCTGGGCGTTTATCAAGTCCGAAATCCTCTGCGCCGGGGAGCGCCGTTTTGTTTCCCGGAACTATCACTACGAGCTTTTGAAGCGGAAAGGAGGGCAGGACTTTGATTAAATCCCTTGTCTCTGCCAACAAGAGCGAGCGCGAGAAATTCACCGTCCCCCGGAGCGTCCAGGCTACGATCCCCGTCAAGTGCGTGTACCCGGACGGCATCTGGCTGGTGGGGAACCGGCACAGCAAGAGCTGGCGGCTTACCGATGTGAACTACGCCGCCGCCTCCGACGAGGAACGGCGGGGCATCTTCCTGGCCTACGGCGGCGTCCTCAACTCCCTGCCCACCGACGCCGCCACCAAGATCACCATTATCAACCGCCGTCTGAACCCCGTGGACTTTGAGCGCAGTATTTTGATGGAGGAACGCTGGGACGGGCTGGACGAGTACCGGCAGGAGGCCAACGCCATTTTGAAGCGCCGCGCCGCCGAGAGCAACAATCTTGTGCAGGAGAAGTACATCACCCTGTCCATTCCCCAGCGGAAGATCGAGGAAACCCGTTCCTATTTCCGGCGGGTGGACGGCAACCTGACCAAAAGCCTGGGGCGGCTGGACAGCACGGCGCGGGAGGTTGCCAACCATGACCGGCTCCGCATCCTCCATGATTTTTTCCGGCCCGGAGAGGAGCAGTATTTCACCTTCGACCAAACTGCGGCGATCCGGCATGGGGTAGACTTCAAAGACCTGGTTTGCCCGGACGGTATTTCCTTTAAGGCCGGACACTTTGAGATGGGCGGCAAGTATGGGCGCGTCCTCTTTCTCAAGGAGTACGCCAGCTATATTGAGGACGATATGATCTCCGACCTGTCCGACTTTGACCGCAGCCTCATGCTGTCCATCGACATCCTGCCCATTCCCACCGACGAGGCCGTGAAAGAAATCCAAAGCCGGATTTTAGGCATTGAGAGCGACATCACCCGCTGGCAGCAGCGGCAGAACGACCGGAATAATTTTACCGCCGCCATTCCCTATGAGCTGGAGCAGCTCCGCTCCGAGACAAAGGAATTTTTGTCCGACCTCACCGAGCGCGACCAGCGCATGATTTTTGCCGTGGTGACGCTGGTGCATATCGCGGACACGCTGGAGCAGTTGGACGCGGACACGGAAACCCTGCTGTCCATTGGCCGGGAACACCTCTGCCAGTTTTCCGTTTTGCGCTACCAGCAGGAGGACGGGCTGAACACCGTCCTGCCCTACGGCCTCCGGCGCGTCAAGGCCCTGCGGACGCTGACCACCGAGAGCGCCGCCGTCCTCATGCCCTACCGGGTGCAGGAGATACAAGACCCCGGCGGGCTGTCCTACGGCATCAACGCCATTTCCCGCAACCTTTTGATCTGTGACCGCAAGCGGCTCATTTCCCCCCACGGCTTTTATTTGGGCGTCTCCGGCTCCGGCAAGAGCATGGGTATGAAAGACGCCATTACCGAGGTTGTGCTGGGCACCGGCGACGATGTGATCATCATTGACGCCGAGCGCGAGTACGGCCCGCTGGCCAAGGCCCTGGGCGGCGAGATTATCGAAATCTCCCCCCACAGCCAGCACCATATTTCCCCCCTTGATCTTGCCAGCGGCTACACCGACGACGAAAACCCCGTTGCCATGAAGTCCGAGATCATCACCAGCATTTTGGAGCAGCAGATGGGCGCGGGGCGCATGAGCGCCAGCCACAAATCCATCATTGACCGCTGTACCTCCAATATCTATCAGAACTACTTCCAGGGCAAAGGGAAAGTGCGGATGCCCCTGCTCACCGACTGGCGGGAGGAAGTGCTGAAGCAGGCCGACCCGGAGGCGCGGGAGATCGCCCTCGCCGCCGAGCTTATCACCGAGGGCAGCTTGAATGTGTTCGCCCACCCCACCAACGTCAACATGGACAACCGGCTGGTTGTCCTCGATCTCTACGAGATGGGGGAGCAGCTCCGGCCCACGGCCCTGGTGGTGACGCTGGAGGCCATCCAGAACCGGGTGATGGAGAACCGCAAGCGGGGCAAGTTTACATGGGTATT
>CAJULJ010000092.1 GCA_910587395.1 uncultured Oscillospiraceae bacterium
AAAACTACATTTTTTCCTCGGCGTTTTCTTTCATTTTATCACTGGCGCTGACACACCATCGTGCGTAGGCTGGGGCCTGTGCCCACCCTACCTAAAACGGGGTATTGACGCAAACAGCGGGGCGGCTTCCGAAAGGAGGCCGCCCCACTGGTCTAATCCCTGATGAATTGCGAATCGCTGGTTGGAACTCCGCCTTCGTCTGTGACATACCGCTCCGCCCGCATATGCAGGTCGTATTTCTCCCTCAGTTGGGCAATCGCCGCCATCATAGGGGAGGCGTGATGCAGGTCGAGGGCTTCCTGATCCCTCCATTGGTCAATCAGCAAAACAGTTTCCGGGTCATCCATGGGGAAGAAGTAGGTATACCGCTCGTTCCCATCCTCCCGGCGGATCAGATCCGCTGTCCCACTGCGCTCCATCTCCTCCGCAAATTTGCGGGCATTCCCGTTTTTCCCTGTGTAGTACAGGTTGACCACAATACTCATGGTGCTGCTATGGTCAGAAGGATACCGTAAGCTGCATTTTGAACCGGGTCTCGCCGTACACGGCGTGGGGGATGTCCTTGGGCATGATCAGCGTCTCGCCCTCGTTCAGATGGAACACCTCGCCGCCCACGGTGAAGCGGCCTGTGCCCTCCAGTACCGTCACCATGGCGTCCCCGCCCGCCGCGTGGGTGGAGATCTCCTCGCCCTGGTCGAAGGAGAAGATGGTCATGCTGACATGGTCGTTCTGCACTAAGGTCTTGCTCACCACCTGGCCCTCCTGGTAGTCCACCAGGTCTTTCAGCTTCAAAGCAGACTGCTTTTGAATGTTTTTATACATGGCACGATCCTCCGTTATTCCATATTTTCGATCTCAATATGACCCTTGGATAAAGTCGACCAGCTTTGTGTTGAACTCCCCGTTATCACTCAGCGCTTCAAACACCCGGTTCGCCTGCTCCCGCGGCGCTTCGCCCTCTATGGCGGGCAAATGGACAGACATGAGGAAAGCGGCGGAACGCCCGCCCTCCTGCCGTACCCACACATTCCCGACCAGTTCGCTGCGGTTCGCGGGATTTTCGCCGTATTCCACCGCGATGTCCACGATCATCCGGCTGTGGATTTGCAGCGCCGTGGCGGGCACCCGGAAGGAAAAGGAGCTGAACATGGAGAACTCGGCGTCCTCATAATCGGGGATCCGGGGCCTCTCCAAATGCTCGCTTTCGCTCAGCTCCGCCATGCGCTGGGCAAATTCTTTCTGTTCTTCTTCATTGGCGGGCCGGACTTCGTATTTCCCGCAGTCGGGGCACTGTTCCGTTTCCTCGCTCCGGCTGAAGATAAATCCACAGTTATCACAAGTGTAAATCATGTTACATCACCGTTCCTCATTATAACAAGGGCGGTGCATTTTTACAAGGAGGCGTTTTCCTATAGAACCCATGTACCCCGCCTTGGACCGCGCCGCATTCCTCATCGAGCGCACCTGTGTGCCCAGGCACTATCCGCCCATCTACTGCGCCGAGGCCGCCCAGCTGCTGGCCATGCTGGATGCGGCCCGTCAGCAAAACACCACGCAGGAACAGGACAGGCACTAATCCCTTTTCCGCTTCGGGGCCACGCTGTCGTAGCTGAGTTCTACCAGCGGGTAGATCTCCTCATCCGGCAGGGTCTCATACAGCAGCACGGAGATCCAGGAGCCTTTGCTCATGTGGTATGCCGGACGGAACCCATCCTGGGCCAGCAGGGAACCCACCAGCACCGGCCCGCATTTCAAGTCCATCACGTCGGCGGTGCCATCCCCCGGGAGATCCAGGCTTTTCCAGGCCACATCCATAATGATGGCGAACCACTTCCGGCTGGCAGGCTGGCGGAACACGGCGTAGTTGGGATACCGTGCCCATAAATATTCCGGCTCCACAGAGTATCTGTCCAGGATATGACGCGCCATGCGCTCCCGCTGGGAAAGCTGTGCCATACCAATCCCCCGTTTCTGCCATCATCATATCACTTATTCTTTTCAAAGTCGAGGTGTCTGACTTGAATGACAACGAAAAAAGCGGCCTGGAACAGGCCGCCAGCGCCGCCCACACTGTACACGGCGCCGTGAAAACCGGCAAGGCCATCGCCTCCGCTGCCAAAGGCGCGGCGGTGGGCGGGCCCTATGGAGCGGCGGCAGGTCTTGCATTGGCTGCGGGCCAGCATGGGAAAAAGCTGCTGGCGGCAGTAGCTGTTCTGCTGATGCTCCCGGTGCTATTCGTCCTCATGCTCCCGGGACTGATTTTCGGCGGACTGACCAGCAGCGGCGCGCCCGGCCAGCCTATCCTCAACAACGGCGACGCCATCACCGCACAGATGGACAGCATCGCCGCCGCCATTGATGAGATCCTGGCCGAGGGTGTGGAGGACGCCAAAGCTCGGGCTGCCCAAGACTTTGCCAGCACCGGCGGGGACAACTATGAGGTCGTCCAGCCCTTCACCGTGTCCAGCAACACCAACTCCTTCATCGGCCAATACTGCGCCGCCAAGGAGGAGAGCTGGGAGGAAATCTCCCTGGAGGACTTGAAGCAGCTCCTGCGAAACGGGAAGGGGCATCTGTATTCCTTCACCCGCGCCAGCGAGACCCGGACGGTGGAGGCGGACGACCCGGACACCCCGGACGTGGTGGAGACCAAGCAGGAGACGTGGTACATCTACACCCTGGCTTACAACGGGGAGGCCTATTTTGCCGACCAGGTTTTCCACCTGTCCGACGACCAAAAGGCGCTGGCCGGGAACTATGCCCAGAACCTCAGCCTGTTCCTGAACGACGGCTCCATCCAGCACACCGAGTACACTGGCGGCACCATTACCTCCCTGGGGGACGTGCGTTTCACGGACGGGGCCACTGAGGTGGTCTACTTCAATCAGCTGGATCAACGGTACGCCAACCAGCCCTTCGGCACGGACAACATCGGCGGTTACGGCTGCGGCCCCACCTCCATGGCCATCGTGGTGTCCTCCCTGACGGATGAGATCGTGGACCCCATCGCCATGGCCAAGTGGGCCTATGAAAACGGCGGCTGGTGCAAGGGGCAAGGCTCCTACCATTCGCTGATTCCCAATGCCGCCAAAGCCTGGGGCCTGAACGTAGAAGGCTGCAAGGCCAACGAGCCCCAGCGCATTTTGGACGCGCTCAGCCAGGGCAAGCTGGTGGTGGCCCTCATGTCCAAGGGGCATTTTACCACCACCGGCCATTTCATTGTTCTCCGGGGTGTGCAGGACGGAAAGATCCTGGTGGCCGACCCGGCCAGCACCTCCCGGAGCCAAAAGGCGTGGGATCTGTCCATCATCCTCAAGGAGGCGGGGCACCGGGCCGGGGCGGGCGGGCCGTTCTGGATCATCGGCCCTGGGTAACACAAACGGGCGCCCCATAACGGGGGCGCCCGTTCAATCGTGCGTCAGCTATGTGCGCTCACGAGTTCCAGTACAGCTCTACCTTTTCCTCGGCGGCCTGCGGCAACAATTCAAACTGCTTCACCAACTCCTGGGCAATAGCCGTTTTATCTGCCGCAAAGTTTTTCAGGGTGATCACCATGGCACGGATGCCCTTTTCAATACCTTCCTGTCTGGCGTCCTTCGCCACATTATACTCATGAATCTCCGCTACACGCTCCTGATCGAATAAGGTCACCATAATATCCCGCACCTCCTTCTGCCGTGATGCCAGGAACGGCATCAAAATGTTCTCCTCGCCGCAGATCCGCAGCGTCTCCTCCACTGCTTTCTTAGTATAGCCGTACTGCTTCCGCTGGGTGTCCGATATCTCACAGAAGCGGATATACTGGTCTACAATATTTCCTTCCCCCATGTCCCGCAAGACCTTGATCTCAATCTCGGCGCTGCCAGGGCCGTCGTACATATCGGACAGACGTAGGATCTCCGGCAGCTGGCGGGGTGCGCCAGCATAAATCATATACAGCTCTGGGCGGGGGATGGGCACGGGCTTGCCCCCATAGAGATCCAGCTTGTGATCATCCACATATTCCTTGTAGGTAGCAGCCAAGTAAAGCAGCATCCGCAATGCGATGTTTACGGAAAATTTGGATTGCGCCTCCACCAGGAGAATCAATTTGTCCCGCACCTGAAAGCCCAGGTCGTTGGTGATGCCATTGGTCAGGACGTGCTCCAGGGTGACCAGTTTGCAGTCCGCCTCCGTCACATCGGTATCCTCGGGATGGAGTGCCAGATAGAGCTGCCGGGTGTTTTCCGGCTGGCGGAACACAAAGCTGAATACGCTGTCCTTCGCCGTATACTTCATCTCAGCCATAGCATCCCCTCCTTTGATTCCTATTATAACGGATTCCGCCCCGCCGCGCAAGTGGCGGGGACAAAAGTTCAAAATGATTTGGAGATGATATCAATTACACTCAGGCTGTATCAATTTCTCTCCGCCTGCCAAGGGAATTGGCGCAACAGCGTCCATATCTCCACCGATGGCCCTAGTTACCTTCTGTCCGCAGACCGGGACGGCCGGCCCATCGTGATGGCTGTGGAACAGTTCCAGCAGCTCACGGGTGAGGTCATTGACCCTGCTGAGTGCTGCGGCCAGCTCACGGAGGATGCCTTCAAATCGCTGTACGCCCAATATCTGCTCTGGAATATGCCGTCATCGGAGGCAGACCCACTTGCTATCCTCTGCCAAGGCCTACCTGCCGCATTATAAATTCACCGCTTTACCCGCCCTGGAGTGTCCTCCAGGGCGGGTTTTTTGCTGTTCACAGAAATTTTACAGAAATGACGGCCCATTTTGTGCCTTGAGCGGTGCGTAATAAATCAGGAAGTATTTTCAGAACTATCTCAAAATCGGTGAAGCCCACCCAATAGAAAAAAGGAGTGATCCCCATGAAACGAGTGAATATCAAATGCCCCTACTGCGGCTCCCGGGCGCTTCTGCGTCCCGCGTCTGTGGTATACGGTGCCAATGCCATAGATCCTGCCGCACCCTACTATGTCTGCGCCCGCTATCCGGCCTGTAATTCCTACGTGGCCGCCCACAGGGACACACGCCTGCCCATGGGTACCCTGGCCGACAGGAAGCTGCGCCGCAAACGTATTGAGGCCCACAAAACCTTTAACCGACTGTGGACAAGCGGACTGATGGGCAAGAAGCAGGCGTACCGCTGGCTCCAGGCCAAGCTGAATCTGCCGGAACAGGAGGCCCACATCGGCAGGTTTTCCCTGTTCCGCTGTGAACAGGTCATCCGGCTGTGCGAAGAATATTTCCCGACTGTAAGCCATGCGGCATAGCGTTTGCCGTCTCACGAAAGAAAGGTGATCCCAATGAAATTCGATTTCACCCTTACCCCGGATCAGCGCACCTTGACGGAGGATAACCTGGCGGTAATCGACAAGGTGATCTCCCGGTACATCCATGTAAATGAGAGCGTCTGCGGTCTGGGCTGGGACGACCTCTACCAGGAAGGGGCAGCGGCGCTGTGCAAGGCTGCTGCCACCTATGATGGGAGCTCCGCCCAGTTCAGCACCTACGCCACCGCGGTGATCCGCAATCACTTGCTTAACCATTGCAAAGCTGTCAATACAGATCAGCGGAATTTGTCCACCGTTTCCCTGGACGACAACGGCCCGGATGACGGCAGACCTCCGCCCTGCCCGGAGCTGTCCGTCCCGGATGGGGTGGATGCGCTGCTTGGCCAGTTGGACGCCGCAGATTTTTTGGCGGACTGCAAGCGGCGGTACACTGGCGTGGCCCTACTGGGGGTGGAGGCTCTGGAATGGAAGGTGAAGGGTCTGACCGGGGCGGATATCGCCCGGCTCTACGGCGCGAAGCCCAACCAGGTGGGGGCGTGGATCTCCCGGGCAACACAAAAAATCCGGAAAGATATTGTTGAAAAGCGTCTGCCCCATTTGTAAAAGATACTATCAAGGTTTGGAGGCGAGTTTATGAACATCAAGAAGGAAACCACTTATTATACAGCGGTGGGCCGCTTCCATCGCAAAACAGATGCCGATGGGCGTACCTATCCCGTGATCCTGGTGAACCAGGAGGAGCACATGGTGGACATCCAGGAGATGGCGGTGTGGACTGTCCTCAACTGGCGGTTCCTGCACTTGGAGCAGATTGAAATGAAGTACGGCCAGCTGGCCGGGGATCTGCCCCCCGCGCGGCGGACGCTGGAAACCTGCCTGAACCGTCTGGAGATGCGGGGGCTGGTTGCCCGGGGCGCGGGCGACACCGACTTTGAGGCGCTGTACGACCTGCTAGGCGGGCTCTATGTGGTTCCCCTCTCGGAGAGCTTGCCCTTGAAGCTGGCCGCTTTCGGCAAGCTGCTGCTGGACAGGGTGCCCTTTTCCAAAGCCCGCCAGTTGTTCCAGAAGGACCGCCCCAATGAGCGGGAGGCCCAGGTGCTGGCCCTGTCACGGCAGGCGCTGCTGTCCACCGCGGAGCTCATCAAGTGCGCCGAGGCGGGCGCTACCGACGTTTCCACCGATGAAAAGCTCATGGACGTTCTCATTGACAACGACTACACCACCAGCGAAAGTCTTCCCTTTGAGATGCTGGAGGCAAAGCAGCGGACGCCCATTACCATGGCGGTGGCTAACCTCTACCTGCGCAAGCAGATCGTCTTTGATCGGGGATAAAAAATTTTTGGGGAGCGTGCAAAAAAATAAACGCGCAGCCACTATTTATTATGTGGACGGCCCAATTGATGACAGGAGGAATCCCCTATGAAGAAACAGTACAGCCAGATCAAGCTACCCGACCCCAACGACCAGGACCCCCACCCCCGTCTGCTGGTGGATGGGTACGGCATCCACGCCGGGGACTGCTTCCGGGCCCGGTTCCCGGACGGCTGGCACGATATCACGCTGGAGATAACCTGGGAGATCACGGGTCCCGGGTGCTGGTATATCTCCACCCCCGGCTATGAGGGCGTGTGCCCGGTGGGGCTGTTTGTGGAGGCGTAAAAGGCAGGCGGGGTATCTGCCCCGCCTGCCGCATTATTGGTTCACAACGGAATTGGCCAGCGTCTGCTCCACGTAACTGTTTAGGGACATCTGCTGGGCGGTGGCCCGCATCACCAGCTTTTTGTGGAGTTCAGGGGAAATGCGTACATTGAAACTGCCCTTGAATGCCTTTTCCGGCTCTTTCCCCTCGGCCTCGCACATAGCAAGATAATCATCTACCGCGCCGTGGAAATCCGATACCAACTCCTCCGCTGTGCCGCCCTCATAGGAGAGCAGGGCGCGGATGCCCATGACTTTTCCGAAAAAGATGCAGTCTTCTTCGGAAAATTCCACGCTTCCAACATATCCTTTGTATTCCATCGTATTACTCAAATCAATCCCTCCTGTTCCAGCATAGTAACGAGCTGCTTCACTTGATAGGCCAGAAGTTCTTTGCGCGGATGCGGCTTGTGCAGTAAAATTGGAGGATGCCGTGCGCTGACGAACATCACCCGTGAGCCACTGGTCCGTCCCTTATTGCTTCGGCCGTAAGAGAAGTAGCCCAGCAGTGTTTCCGCCTCATCAAATGTAAAGTCTTTTGGACTTGATTTCAGCTTGTTGATCAGCTTTTCTTTTTGTCCCATCCAATCTCCCCCTATGCCAGTATTATACCACAGCAACTATCAAATTGCAACTATTTTTAGTCGCAAGTCGATGTGCGCTATATGTTGAGCTTTTCATTTTAATAATCCTATATATTGTGTTTTCTCTATTGACACCATCGATATCTTGTGGTACAATTCCCTTGTAATTGATTCTATGTGCGTTTCCTCCCACTGCGGGAGGGCAGGCCCGCCTCAGCGGCCTGGGAGCGAAGGGTTTCGCATTGCACACGTTGCAGGACTCGCTGGCCCTGTTGGAAAAACAGCAGGGATGATTTACGAGGCGTTTCCTGGGTTTGTTCGCAAGAGCCGGTGGATGGCTGGCCCCTGTAAGGGGATCAGTCTGCCCTCTGGCTCTTTTTATATACACATCATGGCCCGAAGGGGCGGAAAGGAGCGTTATGTCCCAACTGTACTGCACAGGCCGGGTCACGTCCGAGCTGGAACTGAAGACCAGCGCGAAAAAGGTGCCCTACCTCAACTTCCCCATTATGGAATATGTGGGGTATGGCAGGAACGCCCACCCGCAGTATCTCTCGGTGTGGGCCTGGGGCGCTACGGCGCGGCAGCTCGCCGATGCCGGCGTGGGCAAAGGCAGCGTATTGTGGGTGTCCGGCTCACTGGAGCTGGAGGAGTACGCCAAAAAGGACGGCGTGACCCATGACAAGCGGCTGAAGCTCAAGCTGAAGGACTGGGGATTCGTCCCCAGCCAGCAGCACCAGGGCAGACCTGGCCAAGACCAAAGCATCCCATCCCCGGGCACCATTGACGGGGAGCGGGAAGACCTGCCGGAATAGCGATTCCGGCAACAAGTGAAAGAGGCGCTGTTTCCAGCGTTTCAGATCATTCGGAAGAATCTCTGAAACACGGAAGCCAATGTCAATAACCTACATGGCGTCGTCAATAAAAATATGATATAATCGTCCTCAAAGAAAAGGGGG
>CAJULJ010000093.1 GCA_910587395.1 uncultured Oscillospiraceae bacterium
CTGGTCTGCGAAATTCAGGAGACCTTCCACGGCTTTGACAGCGAAACCCAAAAGCAGCGGGTCAATGAGTACAGCTTCTCCGAAATGCAGAGAGGGTTAGACTATATGTACGCCCACTTTGACGAGTTCCGCCTTCTGCTGGATGCCTCCCATGGCACCCGGTTTCAGAACTTTGTGGACGAGTTGGCTCAAGTGGAGGTGGAATATACCTATAAATTTTTGGAGACAGTGGGCTGGTCTGATGTCAAGGAGCTACCCTCCGCAAAAGAATTGATGCACATCGTCACAACCGGCTATTTTGAGGGTGTCTTTGAGGTCATCCGGCACCGGATGGACCGGGAAACCGCCGGAAAGTATGTAGAGCGGCTGGAGCGCTACCACGCGGCAGGCTTTTACGCCCTGTTTTCTCCGGAAAAATAAGATTGACAAGGCTGCGGACCCGGCGCGCGAGGGGAAGCAGCCTATCAATAAAATCATAGGTTAGCATTATCTAACTCAAAAGGAGGAACTTTTATGGAAAAGCAAAGCCCATTTCTCCGGCTGTGGGAGCTGGGCGAGAGTGAGCATAGCGGGCTGATCCGCGCCATCATCTCGGCTGCGGCAGGCGTCCTGTGTGGAATGCTGCCCTACTATGCGGCGGCGCAGATCATTATCGCCTTGCTCAATGGCAATCAGGAATGGCCGCTCTATTTGTCCTGGTGCGCCGTCGGGCTGGCCGGCTATGTTTTGCGGGCCTGCCTGTATGCCCTTGGGCTGTCCCTCTCTCACAAGGCCACCTTTACAATCCTAAAAAATGTCCGGGGAATGCTCCTCGACAAGCTGCCCAAGCTGCCTCTGGGGACGGTCATGGACACCTCCAGCGGCAAGATGAAGCAGATCATCGTGGACCAGGTGGAGAGCATGGAAACGCCCCTGGCCCATCTGCTGCCCGAGATGACTGGAAATATTTTCGGCCCTTTGTGTATCCTGATCTACCTGTTTGTGCTGGACTGGCGTATGGCGCTGCTCTCTCTGGTCTCAATTCCGGTGGGGATGCTGTTCATGATGCTGGTGATGATCGGCTACGGAGAGAAATACGCGGGTTCGGTCAGGACCGCACAGGCGATGAACTCCACTATTGTGGAATACATCGGCGGGATTGAAGTCATCAAGGCGTTCAATCAGGGGAAAAACTGCTACGCCAAATTTTCTGATCGGGTCCTCGCCAATGCGGCGTACTACTACAACTGGATGAAGAGCTGCCAGCTCCCCACCTCGCTGGCCAAAGCCGTGATGCCCACCACATTGATCACCGTTCTCCCAGTGGGCTGGCTGCTCTACAGCTCCGGCAGCCTCAGTATGGAGACCTTCATTACCACGCTGATCCTCTCCCTGGGCATTGCCGGTCCGCTGCTGGCGGCCATGAACTTTATGGACAGTCTGGCCAAAATCGGAACCATTGTCGGAACGGTGGACGAGATTCTGAACAGCGAGGAACAGCATCACAGCGAACAGCCGGTCAAGCTGGAGGATATGGACATTGCTTTGGAGGACGTCTCCTTCGGCTACCATGCGGATACCGAGGTTTTACACGATGTCAACCTGAAGATTCCCGCCGGGACTATGACCGCCTTTGTAGGTCCCTCCGGCAGTGGAAAATCCACCATCGCCAAGCTGATTGCGGGCTTCTGGGATGTGTCGTCCGGGCATATTACCCTGGGCGGGCATGACCTGAAAGATATTCCGCTGACCCAGCTCTATGACCAAACCGCCTTTGTGACCCAGGACAACTATCTCTTTGACGAATCCGTTCGGGAGAACATCCGCATGGGCAGGCTTACCGCCACGGACGCCGAAGTGGAGGCTGTGGCCAAAGCCGCCGGCTGCGATGCCTTTATCCGCAAGCTGGAGCACGGCTATGATACAGTTGCCGGCAGAGGCGGGGCCCATCTCTCCGGCGGAGAGCGGCAGCGGATCGCCATCGCCCGAGCGATTTTGAAAAATGCGCCTATTGTCATTCTGGACGAGGCCACCGCCTACATTGACCCGGAGAACGAGGCCGTTGTGCAGAAGGCGGTAGCAAAGCTGATTCAGGGCAAGACCGTGCTGGTCATTGCCCACCGGCTCTCCACTATTACGGACGCAGATCAGATTGTGGTGGTAAATTCCGGCCAGATCACGGATGTTGGCACCCATGAGGAATTGCAGAAGACCTGTCCGCTGTATCAGTCCATGTGGCAGGCGCATATCGGAGCAAAGGATGGTGACGCAGTATGCTGACCGCATTGAAATCCATCTGGCAGTTTGCCGGGAAAGAGCGGGCAAATGCCAACAAGTCCCTTGCAGTGGGCTTCCTTTATGCAATTTTCCACATGCTTCAGGTGGGAGCCATTTATCAGGTAATTCTGGCCCTGACGGGCGAGGAGCAGAGCGGAAACACCGCCCTGACAGCCCTGGCGCTGTTGGTGACCAGCATTTTGGGCCGGGCGGTCTGCAACTATTTCGGCCAGCTCCAGCAGGCCCACGCCGGGTATTTCATGGTAGGCAACAAGCGGGTCAGCATCGGCGACCGGCTGAAAAGCGTCCCCATGGGCTATTTTAACGACAACAGCCTGGGGGAGATCACCGGCATCACCACCACGGTTTTGGAGGAGGTGGAAACCACCGCGCCCATGGTGCTGGTGGGAATGCTGGGCGGCTTCATCAACTCCCTGGTATTTACCGCAATGGTTTTGGTCTGGGACTGGCGCATTGGCTTGATCGTGGCCGCCGCGACCGTTCTATATCTGCTGATCACCTCCGCCATGGAACGCAAGTCTGCCGTCCTGGCGCCCAAGCGGCAGACATCCGCTGCCAAAATGGTCAGCGCGGTGCTGGAGCAGGTGCAGGGCATGAGCGTCATCAAATCCTTTAACCTGACGGGCAAGGGGGACAGAAGGGTTCGGGAGGCTCTGGCGGAGAACTGCAAGTGCAATCTGGATGTGGAGCTGCTGTTTACCCCTTACACCATCGCCCAGGGGCTGGCGCTCCACCTGGGCAGCATCGCCATGATTCTGGCCGCCATTTCTTTCTATCTGGCCGGAACTATGACGCTGGCTAATACGCTGATGACCATCATCATGTCTTTCCTGGTTTTCGCCCAGATTGAGTCCGCCGGCAGCAGTATGTCCATTCTCCGTATGGCGGACAGCGCTATCCATCACGCCAACCAAATCGACAGCATCCCCCAGATGGACGAGGGCGGCGCCGTGATCCAACCGGAGCGGCACGATATTTCCTTTGAGGATGTCCGTTTCTCTTACGAGCAGAAAGAGATCATCCATGGGATCAGTGTGATGCTCCCGGACAAGACCACCACCGCCATCATTGGCCCCAGCGGCTCCGGCAAGACCACGCTCTGCAATCTGATTGCCCGGTTCTGGGATGTGGACAGCGGCGCAGTAAAGATCGGCGGCAGGGATGTGCGGGAGTATACGCTGGAGTCCTTGATGGATCAGGTGAGCATGGTGTTCCAAAATGTCTATCTCTTTGCGGACACCATTGAGAACAACATCAAATTCGGCAGGCCTGACGCCACCCATGCGGAGGTGGTGGAGGCGGCCCGGAAAGCCTGCTGCGACGACTTTATCGAGGCGTTGCCGGAGGGCTACAACACGATCATTGGCGAGGGGGGCGCATCCTTGTCCGGCGGAGAAAAACAGCGGATTTCTATTGCACGAGCTATGCTTAAGGACGCCCCTATCGTCATCCTGGACGAGGCCACCGCCAATGTGGACCCTGAAAACGAGGACCGTCTGCAAAAGGCCATTGAGTCTCTGACTCGTGACAAGACGATTATTATGATTGCCCACCGGCTGAAAACCGTTCGCAGCGCCGGCCAGATTCTGGTGGTAGACGAAGGACGGATTGTTCAGCAGGGCCGGCACGAGGATTTGATTGGACAGAAGGGCCTCTATGCCGATTTCGTCCTTGGCCGGAAAGAAGCCGTGGGCTGGAAGCTGAACAAATGATGTTGTCCGAAGGGGACGGACTGGACGAAATAGGACAGACAATCAAAATCACAGCAGTTATGATAGCTATAGGTTAGCAGCAGCGAATCAAGAAGAAGGTATTGATTATGGCACAAAAAGCAGACACCCGCACACAACTTCTGACGGCATCGCCGTTTCAGTTGATGATCTCCCTGAGCCTTCCGGCGATTATCGGCATGGTTGTGGTCGGGCTGTACGGCTTCATGGACCGGGTATTCGTGGGCCGGCTGATCGACCAGGTGGCTATGCCATCATAAAAGGTCGTCTCTTTGCCCAGGGAGTGGTAGGCATTTTGAATTTCATTATGACGGCTCATCTGTGAAACAGCCCCTTCTTCTCATAAGGCTCCTTGGACACCGCTTTGACCTCATAGCCCGTGGCACTGATGGCGGAGCGCAGAGCGGCCTCGTCAATGTCGCTTTCCGTGAGGATCACGGTCTGCCCCTTGCTGTGGGAGGATGTGACCTTCTTCACTGGGAACGCCTTGCGGACAGCTTCGTTCACATGGGCCTCGCACATCCCGCACATCATTCCGTCTACTTTTACTGTGTTTTTTTGCATGATACCCCTCCTGTTTTGTGTTCTTCGTTCCATTTGGAATCCTTCTTACAAATCCTGCCCTCCACCGCCTCATAGCAGATGTGGAGGGAATTTCCGGTCAACCCGCCGATACTTGGCGTGGGAATCACCATCTGGCGGTAGATCGTCTTGGCTTTCCCTTTAGGTGTATTTCATAGTTTTTGCTCCGTTCCGATCGTCGGTTAAATCCTTTTGTATTCCCGCAGAAGCAGACCGGCAAATACGAAACACAATAAGCTGCTGCCGCACAGCAGGTACAGATAGATTATTCCTTCCAAATCATTCAACATTGCAATTATTAAAGCGAGAAGAGAAAAGAGCAACCCGGAAAACCCACCAGCTGTTAGCGCGCCAAAGCCGCGGTACAAGCGATGTCTCGGCAGCACACGGTCAAGGCGGCAGATCCGTTCGCTGATTAATTCCGCAACTCCAATGAGCATGAAAAATCCACATTGCATCACTTATTTTTGATTCATACATGGGACGCTTCACCGTGGCTCACTCCTTTTCATATCGGCGGCGAATCATTTCCCAATCCGGCATGGCGCTCCGCAGGGCATCCCAATGGGGCATGGGAAAGACCGGATTTCTCTCCCGCAGGGCGGCAAAGGCTGTGTCTAACGCCTCCAGCTCTGTGACTGCGTTTCGGCAATGGCCGGTGGCGGCAAGTTCTCCGATGGTGGTCTTGGCCATGAGGCGCAGTATGGTATAAGACAGCGCCCCTTTCAAACCGTGGAGCTTCTCCATCGTATCCTCCGGCAAAATGGGGTAGCCCAGGGCGTCCAGAAGGCCGTAGCCCTCCCGGACCGCCTGAAGTCCTGTTTTGATCTGCTTTCCTGTGGCCCGCCTCAGATTACAGTCAAGGGCATAGCTCAGGTAGGCGATGGGCAGGATGAAAGCCAGATGGCACTTGTACCAGGCATCCATATCCGCTGACCAGGTGAGCCGGTAGCCGGTGCCGGAAAAAGCCGAAGTAAGGGCCTGCTTGTCCGCCGTGGACGGTTCCCCGCGCACTCCGCCAACGGTCATTCCCATATCGCCAAACCGGACGCAGACGGCCTTATCCGTCTCCCGCCGTCCTCCGGTGCCCTGAAAGCCGAACAGCACCGTTTTGTGGGCGGCAGTATGTGCCTGTATGTACGTTTCCATCGTCCCGGCATCCATGTTGTTCCCCACCAGCACTACTATGGGGCTGTCCGCCTGGGCCAGATCGTCCAGGATTGCCGCCATCTGCTGGTACTGCATGACGGCAAAACCCATATCGTAGTGTTCGCTGTCCAGTGCCCCAATGACGCGGGGACGGTCATGGGTGGTCTTTTTTTGCAAGTGGTGGACGATGGTCAGGCCGTCCCGCTCCAGAGTTTCCCGCCAGCTTCCACGGGCCAGCAGAGTCACATCGTTCCCCGCCGCGCACAGCACATGGGCCAGATAGCAGCCGATGACACCCGCGCCATAAACCAAAATTTTCATTTTACCCCCTTACCCCAGCGCCACATCCAGCGCCAGCATGATGGTAAATCCTGCCGCGAAGAACAGCGTCCCCAGATTGGAGTGTTCCCCGGCGGACGCCTCTGGGATCAGTTCCTCCACCACTACATAGACCATGGCTCCTGCCGCGAAGCTGAGCAGGTAAGGCAGAGCGGGCAGGATCAGCCCCGCCGTCAGCATGGTCAGCCCCGCCGCCAAAGGCTCCACGATGCCGGAGAGGACGCCATACAGAAATGCCCGGCCTTTTCCCATTCCCTCCGCCCGTAACGGCATGGAGATGATCGCCCCCTCCGGGAAATTCTGAAGGGCGATGCCGATGGACAGGGCCAGCGTACCGGCGGCGGTGATACCGCTGTTCCCGGCCATCCAGCCCGCCAGCACCACGCCTACCGCCATCCCCTCCGGGATGTTGTGGAGGGTGACGGCCAGCACCAGCATGGTGGTCCGTTTCAGCCGGGTGTGGGGGCCTTCCGGCTCATTGCTGTTCTGGTGCAAATGGGGGATCGTCCTGTCCAAAACCAGCAGAAACAGAACGCCCAGCCAAAACCCTATAACAGCAGGGAGAAACGCCCACCGGCCCATATCCCCCGCCTGCTCCATCGCGGGGACCAGCAGACTCCAGACAGACGCCGCCACCATGACCCCGGCGGCAAAGCCGGTCAAGGACCGCTGAACCATCGGATTCATTCTTCCTTTTATGAAGAACACGCACCCTGCTCCCAACGAAGTCCCCAGGAAGGGGAGGAGCAGTTCAAGGACTACATTTCTTGTCATTTCTGAACGCTTGCCTCCAAATAGCACAGCGGCGCAAGGCTTCCGCCAAGCTGGGCTGCTTGTCTGATTTGAAAATTATGCTCCGAAACGAACCGTTCAAACCCTTCCGCAGTCCATTTGAAATAGACTTTGAACCCCGCCAGGGTCAGCAGCCGCGTCCTCAGACGGAACCCTGTGCCCCTTCCATGCACAAAAGTCGGCGCATACAAAATCCCGTTTGGCTTCAATACCCGCCTGATCTCCGTCAGCGCCAGCTCCGGGCGGGGCATGATGTGCAGGGCATTGGAGATCACCACGGCGTCAAAGCTGTCCGGCGCATAGGACAGGGCCGTGGCATCCTGGACGGAGAAATGCAGACGGCTGGAGCGGGGCGGTTTCCTGGCCTCCGCAATCATATTTTCAGAGAAATCCGTGGCCTCCCACAGACGGACACGTCCCGCCAGCCGGAAGGAGAGCTGCCAGCTGCCGCAGGCCGGCTCCAGCACATTCATACCTGGTCAGACCGGGACGTATCCTCTCACAGATCGCATCATAGAGTTTCCCGCTGTGTTTCATGAGCGGCCCATAGGATTTTGCCGTCCTCTGCCAAAATTCTTTGTTGTCTCCCTCTTTCATGGGTCGTTTCTCCCTTATCCCAGGTCACGCTCTGCCCGTCAGCCGCCTCCGGCAATGCTCCGGCAGATTCACCACCATCGTGCGCACAAAGTCCCGCGCTTCCTCCTCGGTCAAATCAAGCCCCATTGCCGGAAGCCGTTCACGAATCAGCTCGATACACTGGAGTATATCCTTTGCCAGCAGAAAGCCGGTATCTGTCAGGTAGATTTTCCCGTATTTCTCCCGCACCAGAAGATTCATATCCATCAGAGTCGCCATCATTTTCGTGACAGAGGCTTTCGAGCAGTTCAAAGCCTTTGCCACGGCCTGCGTCCCCACGTCTGGAGTGCTTTTGCCCAATTCGTAGATCGCCAGCAAATAGCGGAGATGGGCTTCCCGTAATTCTGCCATAGAATGGTTCCTCCTCAAATGAGAGAAGACATGAGCAGATCCCGCTGCCCATGCCTCCTCACCATGTCTTGTAAGATTTGAAGTTTTAGTGACAGCCGCGGCAGTTCCCGCAGTCTCCATTGCAGCCTCCGCCGGACTTGCGGGACTTCCACAGGGACCGGACAGCCAAAACCACAACGGCAATCAGTACGGCGATCACGATGATATTTCCCAAGATAGCAGGCATAACCAGTCGCTCCTTTCCCCGTTGGTTATCTTGCGGCAGCGGCCACAGAGCTTAACTGACGGGAGCGGTCCTCCCCCTGATAGCCCTTGCGGACCAGCAGGTAGATAATCGCGGCCAGGAGAGCCAGGGCCACAACAGTCCACAGATTGAAGCTGACCACCCCGGCGATCAGCCCGCCGATCTGGTAGACGATGAGAGCGGCCACATAGGCGAACACACACATATAGCCGATGGCGAAGGTGGTCCACTTGGCGTTGTTCATCTCCCGTTTGATGGCGCCCATAGCGGCGAAACAGGGAGCGCAGAGCAGGTTGAAAATCATGAAGCTATAGGCGGTAAGAGCGCCAAAGTCCGCTCCCACCATAGCCCAGATCTCCTCACCGTTCTCGCTGATCTCCCCAG
>CAJULJ010000094.1 GCA_910587395.1 uncultured Oscillospiraceae bacterium
GTATCCAATCAGTTTCTGGCAAAAGCCAGCAGGGAGGATATTGATAAGCTGATAGACATATTGCGGGAAAATCTGCAAAGCCCATCCCTGTTCTTAGGTGCCATTGGCGATGGAAAAACCCGATGTGTCTTTCAGCATCGTGATGAACACAGCCAAACGAAGCCCTCTATCCGGGGCCAGCTTGCGGCAGCAAAGGAGGCGCAGGCAGAACAGCCCACAGTCCAGCGGCATCAGAAAGACAAGGAGGCGAGATAATGCCATTTGTGCCGGTTCCCAAGGACCTCACGAAAGTGAAAACAAAGGTTGCCTTTAACCTGACCCGCCGCCAGCTTGTGTGCTTCGGCGCGGGCGGTCTGGTTGGCATCCCCGCCTATCTTCTCACACGGGGCAGTATTGGTAACGACACAGCGGCTTTGCTGATGATCGGACTGATGCTGCCCTTCTTTCTTTTCGGTATCTACGAAAAGGACGGCCAACCCTTCGAGAAGGTGCTGGGCCATATGATCCGGGCGCAGTTCATCTATCCCAAGGGCAGACCCTATCAGACGGAAAATATCTACGCCGCGCTGGAGCGGCAGAATCAGCAGGAAAAGGAGGCCATGAGGCTTGAAAAATCAGCAGCAGGCAAAACAGGCAAAGCGTCTGGAAGCCGGAAAAAAGCAGTTCGCCGCCGAGAAAGCGGAGGCGCGAAGCGCCATCCGGCTCACCCCGGACGCAAAACTCAGCGGCGCAGATAAGAGGCGGCTGGTCGCTTCCATCACCAAGGCGAAGAAGGACGGCAGAATCCCCCGCACTGCCCAGCAGACCATCCCCTATCAGGAGATGCGCCGGGACGGTATCTGTGTGGTCAACGCCCACTACTTCACCAAGCAAATCCAGTTCTACGACATCAACTATCAACTGGCACAGAACGAGGACAAGAACCAGATTTTTGAGAATTACTGCGATTTTTTCAATTATTTTGATTCCTCCATCCGTGTCCAGCTCTCTTTCCTCAATCAGCGGGCGGATATGGAGGAACGGACGCGCTCTATCCATATTGCGGATCAGGCCGACGACTTTAACAGCATCCGGGAGGAATATTCGGATATGCTGAAAAACCAGCTTGCCAAGGGCAACAACGGCCTGACCAAGACCAAGTACATCACCTTTGGCATCGAGGCGGACAGCTTGAAAGCGGCGAAGCCCCGGCTGGAACGCATCGAGGCCGATATTCTGGCGAATTTCAAGGCGCTGGGGGTAAAGGCCCACTCACTGGACGGCTATGAGCGGCTGGTGATTCTGCACCAGATGTTCCACCCGGCAGGCGGTCAAAAACTCCGGTTCTCCTGGGACGCCACCTATAAGACCGGCCTTACCTCCAAAGATTTCATCGCCCCGGACAGCTTTACCTTCTCCCATAAACAGCGGTTCCAGATCGGCAAGACCTATGGGGCCATGTCCTTCCTGCAAATTCTGGCCCCGGAACTGACGGACCGGATGCTGGCCGACTTTCTGGACCTGGAAAGCAGTCTTGTTGTCACCCTCCATATCCAGTCCATCGACCAGAGCGCCGCCATTAAGAACATCAAGCGGAAGATCACCGATCTGGACGCCATGAAAATCCAGGAGCAGAAAAAGGCGGTCCGCGCCGGGTATGACATGGACGTAATCCCCAGCGACCTTGTTACCTTCGGCAACGAGGCCAAGACGCTGCTGGAGGACTTGCAGAGCCGCAACGAGCGGATGTTCCTGGTGACGATGCTGGTGCTGAACACGGCGGACACCATCCAGCGGCTTGAAAATAATGTGTTCCAAGCCAGCGGTGTGGCGCAGAAGTATAACTGCGCCCTGCGGCGGCTGGACTACCAGCAGGAGCAGGGCTTCCTTTCTTCCCTTCCCCTGGGAGTGAACCAGATCAATATTCAGAGGGGCCTCACCACATCCAGCACAGCAATTTTTGTCCCCTTCACCAGCCAGGAGATTTTCATGGATGGCGAGGCCCTGTACTATGGGCTGAACGCTCTGAGCAACAACCTGATTATGGCGGACCGCAAGCGTCTTAAAAATCCCAACGGGCTAATCCTCGGAACCCCCGGCAGCGGCAAGTCCTTCAGCGCCAAGCGGGAGATCACCAACGCTTTCCTGATTACCCAGGATGATATTGCGGTCATAGACCCGGAGGACGAGTATGCGCCCCTGGTGCGGCGGCTGGGCGGTCAGGTCATCGACATTTCCCCCACCTCTGACCAGTTCATCAATCCCATGGACCTGACCCTCAATTACTCCGAGGACGACAATCCCCTGACGCTGAAAAGCGACTTCATCCTCTCCCTCATGGAGCTGATCGTAGGCGGCAAGGCAGGGCTGGAGCCGGTGGAGAAAACCATCGTGGACCGGTGCGTTCACATGGTTTATCGGGATTATCTGCAAGACCCCCGCCCGGATAAGATGCCCGTGCTGGGCGACCTCTACAAGCTCCTGCGGGAACAGACGGAGCCAGAGGCCCAACGTCTGGCCACGGCGCTGGAAATCTATGTTTCCGGCAGTCTGAACGTCTTTAACCACCGCACCAATGTAGAGATCAAGAGCCGTATCGTCTGCTATACCATTAAGAAGCTGGGAAAGCAGTTGAAAAAGTTCGGGATGCAGGTGGTACAGGATCAGGTATGGGGCCGGGTCAGCGAAAACCGGGAGGCCCGTAAGTCCACCCGGCTCTACATTGATGAAATGCACCTGCTTCTCCGTGAGGAACAGACCGCCGCCTATACGGTGGAGATTTGGAAGCGGTTCCGCAAATGGGGCGGCATCCCCACCGGCATCACGCAGAACGTGAAGGACCTGCTGGCCTCCCGCGAGATCGAAAATATCTTTGAAAACAGCGATTTCCTCTATCTGCTCAATCAGGCGGGCGGCGACAGGCAAATCCTTGCCAAACAGCTCAATATCTCCCCTCACCAGCTTTCGTATGTGACAAACAGCAACGCCGGTGAGGGGCTTTTGTTTTATGGGAATGTGATTATCCCCTTCGTGGACCACTTCCCCAAGGACACCGAACTCTACCGCATTATGACCACCCGCTTGGAAGATTTGGCGGGTCAGGAATGACAGGAGGTGAAGGCCAGATATGGATTTGGAAAAAGTTCCAGCATTTCAAGAGTTATTGAAGCTGCTGAACGAAAACGGCAGGGAGGACCAGGCACGAGGCTTGTCCCTTTTAGCATGGTATCTGGATGGCATGGAACATCAGCTTGACTCCGTTCTGGAAGAATTACAGAGCGTAAAGTCGGAACTCGCCCAAGTGACAGAACAGCAGTCCACCAAGCCTTTCCTTGTAAAAATGGTGGAGACGCTGGAGGGAAAAGTGGAGCAGGCACGAGATCGGCTGGTAATATTCCAGAACAGGATCATGGAGTGTACGAAAAATGCGGTAGACCGCTTCAAAGACACTGGGGTGTCGGCGTTGGATAGAGCCATTGCCGCTATGGGCGTCAAAAAGGGTCTGGAGCACCTGGAGGAAGGGCTGAAAAACTCTCTTGTCAGTCTGGCGGATACCCTTGCGAAAGCGGAAGAAATGGGGACTCAACTGCGCAAAGGATTTCGGAATATCGCCAATGCGGGCCGCATTGCCGCCAATAAGGAGTTAGACCGCGATCCCAAAATTGAGGAAGGCCGCTTTCAATCGGCTATCTTGGCCCCTATGCGTACCGTCCAAAGGGTGCTGGGCGATATGCGTAATAGCACCCTCGCCGCTATCGGTGGTCTGGAAAGTCTCGAACTGTCGGCAGAGGCCGCACGGGAGGCCCAGACGGAACGGGCAGCGCAGAAACCGGGTAAGCGTTTGGAGAAAAAGCCCTCTATCCGTCAGGCGCTCCAGAAAAATCAGGCTGAGATTGCCGCTAAATCCGCCCCCGCCCCGGATCAGGTGAAGAAACAGGAGGCCGCTCTATGAGAGGGCGGGAGTTTCGGGCGCGGGATAAAAAAGTCCAGAAGCTGGGCCGGGATGGGCTGGTGGAACAGAACAAGGCCACCGGCGAGGAACGCCGGGTCAGCCAGCGGACGGCGGATATATCCTTTGGCCCGGAGCGCAAGCCAGACCAGCAGTTGGGACGGCAGACTTCCAAACGGTCCAAGAAACGCTCTATCAGGTCTGAATTGCAGACGTTAAAACCGGATATGGGCCAGACCGCGCCCCCTGCGGAGGGCGTAGAACCTGCGGAGGGCTTGGAGAAACCGCTGGGACCCCATACGGAGGAAGGCGCCGCGGAATTAAACGAGACTCCTGTTATCCGGGATACACGGAGCGGCCCTGCCCCGCCTGCCTCTGACCACCCAATACCCAAGCGGCGGCGGGAAGGTCAGCGGCATACCCGCGGTCTTTCGCCGGGACCCGCCAACAGTCAGGAACCACGGCAGCGGGGACGGTTGCGCTTTGAGGCCGAGGACGCCCCCGCTCCCACTGGCGGAACACCAGAGAAATGCCGGGGGCGTCCTTCGCTCCCGGCGGATAAAACAGGCCAAGCGCGGCTTGAAGATGCCAGCGGTTCAGACGAACACAGCAAACCCCCGGACACAAAGGCGGAGCCGCCCCCGCGGGAGCGGCTTCATTTTGAGGACGCATCCACGCCGGAAGCTGGCAGCGAATTGCCTCGCCGCCAGCAGAAACGGTATGAAAAGGCAGAACGGCGCGTTGAACAGGCGGGCCGGAAGCTGGAAAAGGCCCAAGAGAAGATACCCGCCAAACGCCGCGCACATCTGGAGAAGCAGTATGACAGTGCAAGCGGCAAGGTACGCCGCTGCTTACGGTTTGAGAAGGAGCCGGTTCCAGAAAACGCAAAACCCGCCCTCCCCAAGCAGGTTGGCGGTGCGGTGGTACGGACGGCGCAGACGGCGGCGGTGCTGAAAGCCCACCAAAAACTGCGGGAAGCGGAACGGGATAACACCGGCGTGGAGGCGGCGCACAAGGTCGAGTTTATGGCGGAGCGCGGCACGGGCCGTTTTCTGCGCTGGAATAAAAACCGTCTGCACTCCAAGCCCTACCGGGCTGTGCGTCAGGCGCAGAGCCGCCTGCAAACAGAGCAGACCCGTCTTGCGTGGCAGACTGCCCTTCGGGATCACCCTGAGTTACAGCGGAAAAACGCATTGTCCAAGTGGTATCAGAAGCATAAAATCAAGCGGAAATACGCACAGGCGGCGCGAGAGGCCCAAAAGACCGCCCAGCAGACGCAGAATGTCCTGACCACCACCGGTAAGATTGTCCGGGCCGTGGCGCAGACGGTATCGGCGCACAGAACGGCGCTGGTTTTTATCGCGCTGCTGGCGTTGGTTATCATGCTGTTTTCCACGGGCCTTTCCTCTTGTACGGCTATGCTCTCCGGCCTCCAGTCCACCTATATTTCTGCTACCTATCTGGCGAATGAGCAGGATATTTGCAACTCTGATCTCTATTACACCGAGTTGGAAACGGATTTGCAGATCGACATTAACGATACCGAAACCAATCATCCCGGCTATGACGAATACCGCTACAACATCGGGGAGATCAGCCATAACCCCTATGTGCTGATGGGCTACCTCTCCGCCGCCTATGACGCCTTTACCTTTGAACAGGTAAAGCCGGAGATTGAACGGCTGTTTGGACAGCAGTACACCCTCACCAGAACGCCGATCACCGAAATCCGCTATGACGAAAACGAGGAACCGTATGAGTGGACAGTCCTGCAAACGACCCTGACCGTGCGCCCGCTCTCCCAAGTGGTGGCCGCAAACCTGACCCCCGGCGGCCAGACAGACCGCTACGGCGTGTATATGCAGACCTTCGGCAACCGGCAGGCATACGGAAATCCCTTTGACTTCCCATGGCTGGGCTATGTGTCCAGCGGCTACGGCTACCGGGTGCATCCCATTGACGGCGGGAAAAATCTGCACCGGGGCGTGGACATTGCTGTGGCTCAGGGAACGCCGATCAAGGCCATCCATGACGGGAAAGTGATTTCTGCCGGGGACGCTGGCAGCTACGGCCAGTGCGTGGTGATCGAGGACGATAATGGGTATCAATCCCGATACGCCCACTGTTCCAGCCTCTCCGTGACCGCTGGGCAGGAGGTCAAGCGTGGGGACGCGATCGCCGCCGTAGGCAGCACCGGCAGCAGCACGGGGCCGCACCTCCATCTGGAGGCCATGCTGAACGGCGAGTATCTGAACCCCTACTACTTTGTGGACACCGGCGATGATGGCACGGGCGGCGCGATCCCCGGCGCACCGGGCGGCGTGGAGATACCCGCCTACCCTGGGGAGCCGGTAACGGATGAAACCTATGCCGCTATGTTGACGGAAGCGCAGAAGTACCTCGGTTATCCCTATGTTTGGGGCGGCAGTTCCCCCTCTACCTCCTTTGATTGCTCTGGCTTTGTAAGCTGGGTGGTCAATCACAGCGGCTGGAACTATGGGCGGCTGGGAGCGCAGGGGCTTTATAACATTTGTACGCCCGTGTCTGCGGCAAATGTCCGGCCCGGCGACCTGGTGTTCTTCTGGCACACCTATGACGCGCCGAACCCCAACGGCGTGACCCATGTGGGCATCTATGTGGGCAACGGGCAGATGATCCATTGCGGCGACCCGATTTCTTACGCAAATATCAATACGAACTACTGGACACAGCACTTTTATTCCTTCGGCAGAATGCCAGCGCAATAGCAAAAACAATGTAGGAGGCGATAATAAACATTGTCTGAGAAAAAACAGCTTACATTAGGTTCTTTGTTTGACGGCATAGGGGGCTTTCCCTATGCCGCCTCTTTTTATGGAATCCGCCCCCTGTGGGCCAGCGAGATCGTCCCGGAGTGCGTAGCCGTTACCAAGCGGCACTTCCCGGACATGGCTCACCTGGGGGACATTACCCGGCTTCACGGCGGCAAAATCCCGCCTGTGGATATTCTCACCTTTGGAAGTCCCTGCCAGGGGTTGAGTTTGGCTGGCCGCCGTTTGGGGCTGGCCGATGAGCGCAGCGGCCTCTTTACGGAGGCCATCAGAATCATTCGTGAAATGCAGGAGGCGACACATGGAAAATACCCACAATTCGCAATCTTCGAGAACGTCCCCGGCGCTCTGTCGTCCAATGGACGGCGTGACTATCAAGCCGTGCTTGAGGCGTTCACAGGCGCCAAAGTTCCAATGCCTAAATCTGGACGATGGACCAACGCCGGAATGGCGCGAGGGCGAGGCGTTGATCTCGCTTGGATCATATACGATGCCCAGCACTTTGGGACTGCCCAGCGGCGGCGCCGCCTGTTTCTTGTCGCAGATTTTAGAGGAAAACGCGCCGGAGAAATACTCTTTGTCCCCAAAAGCCTGCGCGGGTATTTTGAGGCGGGCGGAACGCCGCGGCAAGGAATTACCGCCTTTACTGAAAGCGGCGCTGGAGCAGCAGGCGCGGTCATAGAAATCCTCAACGATCAGGGCGGCGATTCCATGACTGTGGAGCGCGGGGGGCTTTCCCCCACCCTCCGCAGCCAGACCCACGGCAATCTGCCCATTGTGGCGGCTGGCTTTGACCTTCAGCAGATCACCAGCAAAACCAACCGTTCCTCGCTGAAACCTGTCCAGCCCACCCTCTGCGGCACGGGCAGTCCCCATGTAATCATCCGCCCTGTGTGCATGGCCACCGGGCAGGCCAACGCCTCCATTCTGGACGACCAGGCGCCCACCCTGACCGCCGCCCATGAGCGGCCCCTTCTGATCCACCCCCAGCTTGCCGGGACGCTGTGCGCATCCGGCGCTGGCCTCTCCAGACCGGCGGGCATGGGGAGCGAACTGGATTTCTGTATTGTCAGCGCGGGCTTCAAGCACAAGGCCAGCGCCGCGGCGGGAAGCATCGGCTACCAGGAGGAAACCGCCCCAACACTGGTTGCCGGACAGGTGAGCAGCGTGATAAAAGCCTATGTGATCGGCGCTTACTATTCCGGGGGGATGCTGTCGGACAATCCGCACAGCGGCATCTATGAGGCGGAAACCTCTCGGACGCTGGACTTGAACGGGGGCAACCCCTGTTGTCAGCAGGGTGGGACGGTCATTGTCGAGGTTTCCGGCAGCGGGGCGCTTATGAACGCCGCTTCCGTTGACTGCCGCAACCACCGGGAGAACCTTGAGATCAGCGGCACCCTGCAAGCCAAGAGCAAATCAGGGGGCTACTCGCTGAACTATCAAAACCCCGTCCGTATTGGCTGCATTGTGCGCCGCCTGACCCCCATCGAGGCCGAGAGGTTGATGGGGTTCCCTGATTTTTGGACGGCATACGGCTGTGACGGCAAGGAAATCAGCGACAGTAAGCGGTATTCCATGCTCGGCAACTCCATCGCCGTCCCCTGTGTGGCTTACATCATGCAGGGCATTACCGATGTGCTGAAAAAGGGCGGTGCGCTGTGAGAGTGGCCCTTTGTGATGTGGACGGCCACCGATGACCCAACCTG
>CAJULJ010000095.1 GCA_910587395.1 uncultured Oscillospiraceae bacterium
AAAACTACAAAATTTCTTCGGCGTTTTCTTACAATTTCAAATTGGCGTTGACAGGCATTGCCGCCGCTATTTTGGAGAAGCCGCAATTACTCTTGCTGGACGAGCCATTCAATGCGCTGGATCAGGACGGAGTGGAACAGGTAGCCCATGTGATTCAAGCACAACGTGCCTTGGGGAAGATGGTATTTCTGGCCTGTCACGATGCAAATGAGCTATATAATCTGTCAGACATCGTAATCACAATGAAAAACGGCGCAGTTGCGTCGGAGGAACGCATAAGGCGGGCAGGTGAATGATGTGAAGCGAAAAAAGCTGTTTTGGCTATTTGCCGCAACATTGGGTATCGTTGTAGTTGCAGTATGGGCAATTTCCTTTGTGCGTGTCAACCAAGCCTATCCAGGGGCAGAGCTGATCCAGGCGAGATTAAACGAACCGCTTCAATATGGCCCTTACACAGTCACAGTCAGCGAAGCCCACATAGAGGACACCACGTCCATTTATGAAGAAAACGGGCTGTCTGTGTCAGGTAAAACGCTGCCGGAGGCAACCCTTGTCTGTTCTGTAATAATCGAGCGGAGCGCATCTGATTTGAATATCCAGGGACAAAGTGATTTGAAAATGTTACATATAGCTGCTACCTCCGGGGCTTGGAGCAGTATAGTGGACACCGAGCTGTATACCGCGCTCAATAAAAAGACGGTGGCGTTAGATGAGCTTCGGCAGGGAGAAAAGCAGAAATACCTTTTACCTTTTGGCTTATGGAAAGACAGTTTTTCAAAGGATAGCTGGTCGCACCTGATGGAACGTCGCTTTATACTCCAGCTATCCCTTTATCCCAGAAAATGTGAAATAGTTATTACCTGAGTTCTCGAAGTAAATTGAAACTGCCATGATTGAAGTTGATTGGGTTAGATGTCCTGTTTGTAAAAATAAAACGAGGTCAAAAATAAGGAGAGATACCGAACTGAAAAACTTTCCGCTCTATTGTCCGAAGTGCAAACAAGAACATTTGGTAAACGCTAAAAATTTCAAAATAACAGTTATCAAAAGTCAACATGAACATCAGTAAAGAGCCAGACGCATAGACGCAGAGCCGACAAACCCGTGAGAAATCACAGTTTGTCGGCTCTTTCATTTTCTCTTACAAAGCTTTATGGAGTAGCCGTTATGAAGCGCGAAGCATATCGGCAGAGTTCGTCTGTCAGTAATGGATCAAAAAAATCCTGGATACTGCCGGGAAACAGTGTGCCAATAAATATGAACTGTCCAATCATCTAAATAGCTATTTTAATTCCAATGCACCTGTCTGCATCTTTCAGACAGGTGCATTTATATTGCTTGGCTATCGAATCCAGCCCCGGTGCCGTGGCCCGCCCCCTCCGTTCAGACCCCAAAAATCTGAACGGAGGAAAGGACGATGGAAATTATCATCAGCATAGACGGGCGCATGGTGTCCGTAGAAGTCAGCGCCGAAATTGCCGAGTGTCTTGACGCTGGCAAGCGTAAATCCGAAAACCTCTCCCATGAGCGGCGGCGCTATTGGGACAAGCGGGAATTTGACGAGTACATAGTCGCTGTTGAAGGACGCCTGCCCTATTGTGCCAGCCCGGAGGAGTTGGTCTGCCAGCGGGAAACCTGGGATGAAATCATGGCGGTGCTGGCCCTGTGTACCGACACCCAGCGGGAGCGGTTCCTGCTCCATGCGCTGTATGATCTCAGCTATGCGGAGATAGCCGATATGTGCGGCTGCTCCAAATATGCTGTGCGCGATTCCATTACGGCGGTAAGAAAAATTTTTCAAACTTTTTTCAAAAAGTGACCCCACGACAGGCCCCCTAACTGGCCTATAAGGTGAGGGGCAAATGCTCCATCACCGGGAGGGACAAGCTGCTACGGCGGCTTGTCCCTCCTGTCATTTCAAGGAGGTCACTATGGCAGTAATCAATCTACGACGCTATTACCCGCATTACCCAAAGGACAAGTTCATTGACGTGCCAGATGATGTCGCGGACGAGTTGGAGGAAGGTCGGCGCATTGAGAATCGCCAGAACAGCAGGCGCACCTATTACCATGTCTATTCCATCGACCAAAGCCCCGCCATTGAGAACCACGCCATGTTCCTGGTGCTGTCCCCGGAGGAGCTGATGATCCAGGCTGAGGACGAGGCCAACGCCGAGCTGATGTTGGAGCATTTGACGGAGGCCATACTGCTCCTGTCCCCCATCCAGGCCCGGCGGCTTCATGCACGGTATGCTCTGAAAAAGAAGTTTCGAGAGATCGCCGCAGCCGAGGGCGTAAGCGGCAGTTGCGCCAATGAATCTGTCACCAGCGCCATCAAAAAAATGCAAAAATTTTTCATCAAAAACGGCTGGATGCCGAAGGAGGCTTGATAACAAAATGGGCAAATCATTAGAGGTCCAAAAGGCAGAGGCGGAGAAGGAAGTCCGCCAGTTGGAGAACCAGCAGAAGATACTTCTGAACCGAATCCGCAAGGAAGAACGCAACGCCCGGAACCATCGCCTGATTGTGCATGGCGCGATTATGGAGGGTGTGTTTCCCTTCACTGCCAGCATGGAGGGCGAAGCAATCAAGGCGTTTTTAATCGCCCTTTCCCGCCTGCCGGGGGCCGAAGAAATGGCCGCAAAAATGCTGAAGATTGGGGCTACGGAGTAGGTCACTTGGGACAAGTGCGCACTTATACACCGTCCCGGTGTCGTGCGCCCTGCCGGGGGCTGTTGCGTCCTTCGGACGCGATGGGGGCTGCCGCCCCCAAACCCCTGCCCCATTCTGCCGAAGGGAGGCAATATTCATCGCCATATTCCACTGTCCCGTCAAAATCATACAGCGGAGCAAGGGCAAATCCGCTGTGGCCGCTGCCGCCTACCGAAGCGGTGAACTGTTGGTGAATGAGTGGGATGGTCTGACCCACGATTACACCCACAAGCGGGGCATCGTTCACAAAGAAATTCTGCTCCCCGCCCACGCCCCGCAGTCGTTTGCAGACCGTTCCACCCTTTGGAACTCGGTGGAGAAAATCGAGAAATCCGGCGATGCCCAGCTTGCCCGTGAAATCGAGATTGCCCTGCCCGTGGAGCTGTCCCCGGCGGCGCAGTTGGCCCTTGTCCGTTCCTACATCAAAGACAATTTTGTGGCGGCGGGGATGTGCGCTGATTTTGCCATCCACGACAGGGGCACAGGCAACCCCCACGCCCATATCATGCTGACCATGCGGCCCCTTCTCCCTGACGGACGCTGGGGCGCGAAGTGCCGGAAGGTGTACGATTTGGACAGCCAGGGCCAGCGCATCCCCAACGGCAAAGGTGGGTGGAAAAGCCACCGGGAGGACACCACCGACTGGAATGACCGTGGCAACGCCGAGAAGTGGCGGGCGGCGTGGGCCGCTGGTGTCAACCATGCGCTGGAGGCAGCGGGCAGGCCGGAGCGTGTTGGCCATCGCTCCTATAAGCGTCAGGGCATCAAGAAAATCCCCACCGTCCACATGGGGCCAGCGGCCAGCCAGATGGAGCGGCGGGGCATCGCCACCGAGAAGGGTGACATCAACCGTCAAATCGCCGCCGACAACAAGCTCTTGAAGGAAATTAAGGCCCGCATCACCCGGCTCTACAACTGGACAAAAGGGCAGGCTGATGTACCCCAGGGCGGGAGCGTTCTGGCCCAGCTCTATCAGGCCCAGGCGGAGGTCAACACCAGCAAAGCCACGACCAGGGCTGGGAAGGTCAAAGCCCTTAAAGCCAATGCCGCCCTGTTTAATTTTCTACAGTCCAATGGCATTGGCAACATGGCGCAGCTTTATGAAAAAGTCGAGGCCATAAACCGCGATTATTATGAGTTGCGCGGGAAAATCGTCACAGCCGAACGCCGGATTTCTGCCCTGTCCGAACGGCTGGAAATGTGGGCGCAGTATCAGCGGACGAAGCCTGTCCGTCAACGGCTGGACAAAGTGAAGCCCAGCAAGCGGGCGCAGTACCAGCAGGAGCATGAAGCCGAGCTGTCCTCGTTTGATGCCGCTGTCCGTTTTCTGGACAATTTGAAGGAATCCGGCGAGGCGGTCACGCCCAAAGCGTGGCAGACCGAAGTTGACCGCCTGACCGCTCAGAAGGATTTGGACTATCAGAAAATGCGGGCTATGCGGGAGGACATCAAAGCGGCGGAAGCCCTGCGAAAGTCAGCCGAGCGCCTTGCCAGGGAGGGACAAGCCCAACGGAAGGAGGAGCAGGGGCGATGATACCACACATGACCTACCAGCAGTACCGCACCGCCCGGAAGTTGGTGCATCAATGCTGTAACTACGACGATGGGAACTGTCTGGCCTTGTCGGGGTGGGACACCTGCGTCTGCGTCCAGAGCATTTCCTACTCGCTCCTGTGCCGTTGGTTCCGGGCCGCTGTCCTACCTGTGGATGGGGAGTTATATTCTGCCCTGTTCCCCAGGAACGGTATGAAGCTGTGCGCCGAGTGTAAAAGGTTGTTTTGCCCTGGCTCCAATAGGGCCAAATACTGCCCCACCTGTGCTGCCAAAGTTCACCGCCGCCAGAAAACTGCCAGTGAGCGGCGGCGCAGGGCATCAGGCGTGGACAAATAGAATTTTGAAAGCGTTGAAAATCAAGGGGGGTTGGGCCGTTGTCGATAGGGGGGCTGTATGTTATCATTCCGAACCCCTAAAACGGCCCTCCAACGGCCCGCAAGGGCCATCCACGAAGGAGATAATTGCCTATGGCCGATAACCGAAAATACTACTACCTCAAGCTGAAAGAAAACTACTTTGACGCTGATTCCATTCTGCTCCTGGAGAGTATGCCGGACGGCATTTTGTACTCCTACATCCTGCTGAAGCTGTATCTGAAATCGCTGAAGCATGGCGGACGCCTTCAGCTTGACGAGAGCATCCCCTACACCCCGCAGATGATCGCCACCATTACCCGCCAGCAAATCGGCACCGTGGAGCGGGCCATCAAGATTTTTTTGCAGCTCGGCCTGATGGAGCAAATGCCGGACGGCGCTTTTTACATGAGCAACATTGAGCTTTTGATCGGCCAATCCTCCACCGAGGGGGAGCGGAAACGGCGGGCGCGGCAAGCTAATCGTGCCGCCCTGAATCCTGGTGGACAAATGTCCGCCATTTGTCCACCAGAGATAGAGATAAAGAGAGAGTTAGAGATAGAGAAAGAGAGAGCTAAAGAAGGGACAACACGCGCCCGCCGCCTTTGGCCGCTACGAGAATGTTTTCCTGTCTGACACCGAGCTGGCAGAACTGCAAGCCGACTTTCCCACCGTCTGGCAGGAGTACACCGAGCGTTTGTCTGAATACATGACCTCCACCGGCAAGACCTACAAGAGCCATGCTGCCACCATCCGGCGCTGGGCGGCAGAGGATCTGCGCAAAGCTAACAACATACCCAGCTATAGCTGTGAGGAGGGTGAGAGCCTGTGAATGATTTTGATGGCATTTTGAACCGGCTGGCCGTGACGCATCGGGAGCCGGAGGACTACACCGGGGAGGATGGCCTTTTGTACTGTGGGAAATGCCATACCCCCAAGCAATTCCGCATGACCGCGCCGCCCATGGAGGGGCGGATACTCCCCTGTTCCTGCCAGTGTGAACAGGAGCGCCAGGAGCAAAAGGCGGCGGAGCAGGAGGCCCAGCGCCACCGTCAGGTTGTGGCCGACTTGAAGCACAAGGGCTTCACCGACCCAGCCATGCGGGAATGGACGTTTGCCAACGACAACGGAAAATGCCCGCAGATGAAACACGCCCGTTTCTATGTCGAGAACTGGCCGACCATGCAGACGGAGAACATCGGTTATCTTCTTTGGGATGGGGTCGGCACTGGGAAAAGTTATTTTGCTGGCTGTATCGCCAACGCTCTGATGGAGCAGAAGATACCCGTCCGCATGACGAACCTTGCCCTGATTTTGAACGACCTGACAGCCAGCTTTGAGGGCCGGAATGAGTACATAGCCCGTCTGTGCCGCGCCCCGCTACTGATTTTGGACGATTTCGGCATGGAGCGCGGGACGGAGTACGGATTGGAACAGGTCTATAACGTGATTGACAGCCGATACCGCAGTCGAAAGCCGTTGATTGTCACCACCAACATCCCGCTCCACGATTTACAGCACCCCCAAGACACAACACACGCCCGCATTTATGACCGCCTGCTGGCAATGTGCGCCCCCATCCGTTTTTCGGGAGAGAACTTCCGCAAGACAACGGCGCAGGACAAGCTGGCACGTCTGAAAAATCTGATGGATTGAAAGGAGCCGCCTATGGCAAACAAACTTCCCCCCGCCACCGCAGGCATGACCTTCCCCCGGCCCAAGCCGGACACCCCGCCCTCCATGGTGAAGAAAATTGGCAAGACCACCTACCTTGTGTGGGCGCATTTCAGCGAAACCAGCACCGAAACCATGGAGGACAAAATCAAGCGGATGCTCCGAAACGAAGTTCGGCAAATGATGGAGGATGAGTAAGCCGTTCTTCTTGAAAAGATGGCGTATATGTGGTATCATAGTTACAGAAAGGTTTGAACTCCGCCATAACGGGAAAGCTGGTGAAAAAATGATTGAAGAAGAACAAAAGCGGCAGCAAGACTTGGAACGCCTGCGTCAGCTACGGCCCATTGATGATGATTTTATGCGCTGCCTGTTCAAAGACAATATTCCTTTGGCCGAGTTGGTGCTACGCATCATCACAGGAAAACCTGATTTAGTCATTACCGACTGCCAGACGCAGAAGGATATGAAGCGGCTGGCTGGGGCGCGTTCTATCTGCCTGGACGCATATGGAGCAGATTCCAGCGGGAAAAAGTATGATATGGAAGTCCAGCGGGCAGATAAAGGTGCTGACCCGCACCGGGCCAGATACCATTCCAGCGTGATAGACATTGAAAATCTGGACGCGGGGCAGGACTTTGACCAACTGCCGGACACCTACACGATTTTCATTATCGAAAAAGACTTTTATGGCTTAGGCAAACCGATTTACCGAGTTGAGCGTATGAATCTCGACACAGGTAAACCTTTCGAGGATGGGGAACATATCCTCTATGTGAACGGCGAGTACCGGGGAAACTCGGATATTGGCAAGCTGATGCACGATTTCAACTGTACCGATGCCGACGATATGAATTTTGAACTGATGGCAGAGCGCACAAGGTATTTGAAGGAAAATCCGAAAGGGGTGAGTGAGATGTGTAAAGTGATTGAAGATATGCGTACTCAGGAACGGAGAGAAACCATGACAGAGATTGCACTTCGTATGTTGCGTGCTGGTAGATATGCCCTTGAAGAAATTGTCAACATCTCAGGTCTCTCTCTTGATGAAGTGAAAAACTTGCAGACAGGACACAATGTGTAAATAGGCATCCTAATCAGAGCCGGGAACTTGTGAACAGGTTCCCGGCTTTTGCTATGTCGAAAATTTGAACATTTTGTGAACAGTATTAAAAAGTCATTGACAACTCGTTTCAGGCAAGACGGCAAAATCCATCCTCATCTCCTGCGGCGCTCGGCTGGCTCCCTTTGACATCGCCGAACTGCGGGAGATCACCCGGTATGACGAGCTGGAGCTGGACACCCTGGGGGACCGCAAGACCGCCCTGTTCCTCATCATGAGCGATACGGACAGCACCTTCAACTTCCTCATCAGCATGATATACAGCCAGCTTTTCAATCTGCTGTGCGAGAAAGCCGATGATGTGTACCACGGGCGGCTCCCGGTCCATGTGCGCTGCCTCATTGACGAGTGCGCCAACATCGGGCAGATACCGAACCTGGAGAAGCTGGTGGCGACCATCCGAAGCCGGGAAATATCGGCCTGCCTGGTCTTGCAGGCGCAGAGCCAGCTAAAGGCGATCTACAAGGACAACGCCGACACCATCATCGGCAACATGGACACCCGCATCTTCCTCGGCGGCAGTGAGCCTACCACCTTGAAGGAGCTTTCCGCCGCCCTGGGCAAGGAGACCATAGATATGTTCAACACCGGGGTGAGCAAGGGCAGCCAGGAGTCCCACAGCGTGAACTACCAGCGGACGGGCCATGAGCTAGCCAGCGTGGACGAGCTGGCGGTGCTGGACGGCGGCAAGTGCATCCTCCAGCTCCGGGGCGTGAGGCCGTTCCTGTCGGACAAGTACGACCTGACGAAGCACCCCAATTTCCAGTACACGGCGGACTGTGACGAGAAGAACCGCTTTGACATCGAGAAGTTCCTGGACCACCGGCTGAAGCTGAAGGCGAAGGACGAATTTGAAGTGATCGACGCGGACGGATGAGCGTCACGCCGTAAAGCCCCCTCTGCGGGGCTTTTTCCATGTCCGGGCGTTCCCTCCCTGCGTGGGACAACGCCCGCCTGTAATGAAGCTGCCCCCACTTACCTTACGGCAGGCATC
>CAJULJ010000096.1 GCA_910587395.1 uncultured Oscillospiraceae bacterium
GGCCGTCAACACCGTGGACGCCATGACCGCCACGGTGCCCCAGCTGCCCTGGGCGGTGCTGGAGAGCGTCACCAGCCGCGTTTTGGCGGAGGTGCCGGGGGTGTGCCGGGTGCTGTATGACCTGACGCCGAAGCCCATTGGGACCATCGAGTGGGAATGATTTTTTGAAACTCTGAACCCGGTGCGGCACAACGTTTCCACGGTTTTGCGCCCCTCTTTTGATAACGATTTGATAACGCTCCCCATATACCGTATCATTCTATATTCCCACTGGATTGCGGGTAAAGAATGTTCTTTTGCGGCTTATAAGTGAGGACAACCATATTAGAAAGCCCTTACCGATGGCAACGTCGGTAAGGGCTTTTGCTGTCTATTCGTCTATGTCAAGCCTGTCCCGGAACGCTTCTACCAGAAAATCGCTCAATTCTTTGGAGGGGACTTTCGCCCAGCGGTGAGTGGTGTCGTACTTGGGGTAGTTGTACCGCCAGCGGTCATAGTCCTCCCTGGTGATTTCCCCAGCCTCCAGCTTCTTGGCCTGCTCCGCCCAAGCGGACAGCATATCAAGCATATTGGCATAGGTCTTGCCTTTGGATTTGTCCAGACGCAGACAAACCTCGCCGTCAATCTCTCCAATGGTCAGCCCCCGTATGTCCTCCAAAGCAAAGAGGGTGTGCATCAGGCCAATGTCGGTATCTATGTCAGGGACGGTCAGGGCATCAGGGGAAATATCAAAGAAGCCCGCCAGGGTCTTTGTCAGGTCGGCCTTGGGGGTGCGGCTCCCGGTTTCATACTGTGCCATACGCACATCGGCGGAGCGTTCCGGGAAACCCACCACCATGCCAAGATACTTCTGTGTGATGCCCTTCATGTTGCGGAAGAAACGAATACGTTCACCAATCGCCATAACTGCCAACTCCAATCTATGTAATGGGGACACTTGAAGTATAACAGATATGTTTAGACCAGTCAAGAGAAAAATAAATAAATTTGTTTATATTTTCTCGTTGGAAGGTCTTGACATAACGGAATAGAGTTAGTATAATAGGACTACGTTAAGCAAATAGCGTTAAGCCAAAAGAAAGGAGGAACCACTATGGAGAACAGATTCATCCGGGCGGAAGAAGTTGCGGACGAGCTGGGTGTATCGAAGCCCTACGCCTATAAACTCATCCGGCAGCTCAACGAAGAATTGAAGGACAAGGGCTTCATCACCATCGCAGGGCGGGTCAACCGCCAGTATTTCAACGAACGGCTCTACGGGGCCAGAAAGGAAGGGAACTAAATGCCAGTCTTTAAGGACGAAGCAAGAGGAACATGGTACGTCATGGTGCGGTATCAGGACTGGACGGGGGAGCGCAAACAGAAGTGCAAGCGTGGCTTTGCCACCAAACGGGAGGCCCAGGAGTGGGAGCGCAGTTTCCAGATGCAGACCTCCGGCGACCTGGATATGACCTTTGAAGCCTTTACCGAGCTTTACACCAAGGATGTGAAACCCCGGCTCAAGGAGAACACCTGGCTGACCAAGGAGAACATCATCCAGAAGAAAATTCTGCCCTACTTTGGCAAGCGGAAGATTAGCGAGATCACCACCAAGGACGTGATCGCATGGCAGAACGAGTTGCTGGCCTACCGGGACGAGAAGCGCAAGCCCTATTCGGCTACCTATCTCAAAACCCTGCACAACCAGCTTAGCGCCATCTTCAATCACGCCGTCCGCTTCTATGAGCTGCGCTCCAATCCCGCCGCCAAGGCTGGAAACATGGGGTCAGAGGAACGGAAGGAAATGCTGTTCTGGACGAAAGCGGAGTACCAGAAGTTTGCGGACACCATGATGGACAAGCCCGTTTCCTACTACGCCTTTGAAATGCTCTACTGGTGTGGTATTCGGGAGGGGGAACTGCTGGCCCTGACCCCGGCAGACTTTGACTTTGAGGCCGGGACGGTGAAAATCAGCAAGTCCTATCAGCGGCTCCACGGCAAGGACGTCATTACCACGCCAAAGACGAAGAAAAGCAACCGCACCATTAAAATGCCCAACTTCCTCTGTGACGAGATGAAGGACTACCTGGGGATGCTCTACGGCATCAAGAAGAAGGAGCGCATTTTCACCATCACGAAAAGCTATCTCCACCATGAGATGGACAGAGGGGCGAAATCGGCAGGGGTCAAGCGTATCAGAATCCACGACCTCAGACATTCGCACATCTCGCTTCTGATTGACATGGGCTTCTCCGCTGTGGCGATTGCTGACCGTGTGGGGCATGAGAGTATCGAGATCACCTACCGATATGCCCACCTGTTTCCGTCCAAGCAGACGGAAATGGCGGACAAGCTGGATTTTGAAAGGATGGGAGCGTAATGTCAGCTAAGAATTTGGACACTCACAACCGCTGGAGGAACAAGACCGTAGCCTTCCGGGTATCCCCGGAGGAAAACGAGCAGATCGACGCCGCTGTGCGGCTCTCTGGCCTGACGAAGCAGGATTACATCACCAAGCGGCTCCTGTGCCGGGACGTGGTAGTGCAGGGCAATCCCAGGGTGTATAAGGCCCTGCGGGACGAGCTGGCCGCTGTGCTGGCCGAACTGCGGCGGGCCGAGGACGGGGCCAATGTGGACGGCGAGCTGCTGGACACCATTCGGATGATCGCCGCTATCATGGGCGGCATGAAGGAGGATTGATAGATTGATGGATTCCAGAGAAACGAAAAGGACTGTCCCGGTTCCGTCTGCGCCAACAGACGGGGAACAGCCCAATTCACAAATATGTACCACGGCCAGTATATCAGAAGCGGCTACCGAAAACAACCCCCAGGAGAAAAGTTTGGAGGAAAGGCTTCTGGAAATGCGCCGCATGACCGACCCGGCCTATCTCCCCACCATTTCCATGAATGAGCTTTACCAGAATGTCTACCAGAGCAGACCGCCAATCATTGACGGTCTGCTCTACCCTGGGACATACCTCTTTGCGGGAGCGCCCAAGGTGGGCAAGTCGTTCCTGATGGCCCAGCTTGCCTATCATGTGAGCATGGGCCTCCCCCTGTGGGGCTACCCCGTCCACAAGGGCACCGTCCTCTATCTGGCGTTGGAGGACGACCACCGCCGCTTGCAGGGGCGGCTGTATCGGATGTTCGGCATGGACGGCACCAACGACCTGCTCTTTGCGATCCACGCCAAACAGCTCGGCGTTGGTCTGGAGGAACAGCTAAAGAAGTTCGTCCGTCAGCACCCCGACACTAAGCTGATTATCATTGACACCCTCCAGAAAGTCCGGGAGGTCGGCGGGGACAAGTACAGCTATGCCAACGATTACGAGGTGGTGGGCAAGCTGAAACGCCTTGCCGATGATTGCGGTATCTGTCTCCTGCTGGTACACCATACCCGAAAGCAACAGGCAGACGATAAGTTTGATATGATTTCCGGTACCAACGGCCTGTTGGGAGCTGCGGACGGGGCCTTTCTTCTTCAAAAGGAGAAGCGGACGGACGGCAACGCCATTCTGGACGTGGCCGGGCGTGACCAGCAAGACCAGCGGATGTATCTCACCAAGGACAAGGAGCGGCTTGTGTGGGAGCTGGAGCGGCTGGAAACGGAGCCATGGGTGGAACCACCCGACCCGGTATTGGAGGCCGTTGCCGCCCTTGTGACGGCGGGCAGGCCCACCTGGGGCGGCACCGCCACGGAGCTGGCGGCGGCTATCCAGACCGACATGAAGCCCAACGCCCTGGCGATGCGGCTGAATGTCCGGGCCGGGAGGCTGGCGGCGGAGTACCACATCCGCTATGAGAACAGCAGGAGCCACGCCGGGAGGAGTATCACCCTCACCCTGGAACCGCCCCAGGCGTGACGACCGTGACGGCTGTGACGGCTTTTTTGAGAGCGGGGGCGGTGTGTAAAACATCGTCACGGTCGTCACGGCCGTCACGGGGAGCGGGGCCAAAAGTCAAGGGGGCATACCTGCGGGTGGAGATTGCCGCAAGGCAATACAACCCGAACCCCTTGACTTTTGGCCCACGGAGGACACTGGCCGGGTGGGGGGAAAGGCTGTGCCTTTCCCCCCTGCCCAACGGCGAGTGTCAAAGTTTAGGCGGGGTGCAGGGTGCCCTTTTCAAAGGGCGGCCCTGCTGGGGGAGGCAACCGCAGTTGCCGGGGGCAAAGCCCCCACACCCCCTCGGAGAGCCCACGACACTTTGCAGCCCGAAGGGATGAAAGTGTCATAGTGGGTTATTACACTTCCCGCAGGAAGTGCCTCCCCCGAACCCCCGTCCTCTTTCAACAACCAAACATCTGAAACAGGAGGATTTTTGCCTATGGCGAGAGGCGACGGTATTGACCGTACCAACGCAAGAAATATGAGGCTGACCGAAACCAAGATCGGCAACACCCAGCAGCACAACGAGCGTGAGAAGGATTCCTATGTCAATCAGGACATTGTACTGGAGCGGACGCCGCTCAATGTCCATTTCAAAACCCCGTCTGCCGGGTATCGGGAGATGTTTGCTCAAATGGAGGCTGATGGCGTGATTTCCACTCGTGGTATCAAGGAGGACGCCTTTCGATATGGTGAGCTGGTCTTTGACGTAAACTCTGCTTACTTCTACAACCACGGCGGCTATGACTTTGCAAAACAATTTTACACCGAAGCATACAAAGCTGCAATCAAAATCGTGGGCGGAGAGCAGTATATTTTGTCGGCAGTCATGCACGCCGACGAGCGCAACCGGGCCATGTCCGAGGCGCTGGGGGAGGACGTGTACCACTACCACCTCCATGTGGTCTATATCCCGGTAGTGGAGAAGGAGATACGCTGGACGAAACGGTGCAAGGACAAGTCTTTGGTGGGCAAGGTCAAAGAAACGATCATGCAGGTGAGCATGAGCAAGAAGTGGGCATCCAAGCCCATTCTGGACGAAACCACCGGGGAGCCGCTGCGCACAGCTAAGGGAAAGCCCGTTCTGCGAAAGTCGTACAGTGTCCTGCAAGATGATTTCTTTGAGCATATGCGCTCCGCTGGCTATGACAATGTAGAGCGCGGGGAGCGTGGCAGTTCCGAGGAACATCTGACAGTCACACAGTTCAAGACGGAACGTGAGCAGGAACGGCTTGCACAGCTTCAAGAGGCATCGGCGCTGGCCCGGGTTGAGGCTGACCAAAAGAATAAGGAGGCAGCAGCAGCCGAGAAGAAAGCGGCCCAGGCCAGGGCAAAGCTGGACGATGTGGCTCCCTTGCTCAAGAGCATGGAGAAGCTGGCGGCGGATTTCTCCGACGACCCGGAGCGGACGCTGCCGGAGGCGGGGCCGCTGGAATCGGCCAAGTCCTACCGGGAGAAAAAGGCCAAGCCCCTTTGGGAGAAGATCGTCAAGGTGCTGCGCTCGGTCTACCGGGCCTACTTCGACCTCAAGAGCAAGTTTGAGCGGTTGCAGATCGCCTATGATCGTGAGGTCAGTAAGAACGGCTCTCTGTCAGCCAGGATTTATGAGGTCTGTGCTGAGAGGGACGGCCTAAAAGAACAGGTCAGGGACTATGAGCGGGTCAGACGGGCCATTGGCCCGGAACAGGCGGACAAGATACTGGAGGCAGCTTACCAGCAGGAACAGGTCGAAAAGGAGCGGAAATGGGGCGCAAGGTCAAAAATGAGGGTGGGCGCACGATAATTAGAAAAATGGAGGTAACATTATGGAAAAGTACATCTTTGACGAGAGCAACGGTCTGTGGTATGAGTTGCAGAGGAACTAACAATATCCGGGCGTGTGCGGCGGAAATCGTGGACACAGAAATTATTTGCGCATGAGGCCCCAAATCGAAGGGTGTCCCGGTGAATGCCCTCCTGATTTATTTGGGACAGCGGGTAAAAACTTCTTGCATTTTAGAGTGTGCTATGCTATACTGCTGTCATCCTGGTTTGAGGAGTCTATTCAACATGCGGCAAGGTATTCTTAAATAAAATTTGATAATGGGCACAAAAATAATTGCCCCTTGCAGGGGCTTGGTTTTTGTACCCAATTTAAGAATGCTTTTGCCTTTTTATCAAATATCGTGACGGATAACGGCTCATGTTAGCTGAATGCGTTTCTATGTATCCGAAGTCATGATCCCCAGCGGTAAAAGTATTTGCCGCTGGGGATTTTTGCGCCCTTTTGGGCCTTGTATGGAGGATAGACATGAACATTATCAATATCGGGATTCTTGCCCATGTAGATGCGGGCAAGACGACACTGACAGAAAGCCTGCTGTATGCCAGCGGAACCATTTCAGAGCCGGGGAGCGTCGAAAAAGGGACAACGAGAACGGACACTATGTTTTTGGAGCGGCAGCGTGGAATTACCATTCAAACGGCAGTCACTTCTTTCCAGTGGCACCGTTGTAAAGTCAACATTGTGGATACTCCCGGCCACATGGATTTCTTGGCAGAGGTATACCGTTCTCTGGCCGTTTTGGACGGGGCCATCTTGGTGCTCTCCGCTAAAGATGGCGTGCAGGCCCAGACCCGTGTTCTGTTCCATGCCCTACGGAAATTGAACATCCCCACCATTATCTTTATCAACAAGATCGACCAGGTTGGCATTGATTTGGAGGGCGTATATCAGTCTGTCCGGGATAAGCTCTCCGCTGATATTATCATCAAGCAGACAGTGTCGCTGTCCTCGAAAATAACTCTGACAGAAAACACTAGCGCAGAGGTGTGGGATTCGGTCATCGAAAATAACGATGAGTTATTGGCAAAGTATATCGCAGGAGAATCAATCAGTCAGGAAGAACTTGCGCAAGAAGAACAGCGGCGAGTTCAAGACGCCTCCCTGCTCCCGGTCTATCATGGCAGCGCCAAAAACGGCCTTGGCATTCAACAGTTGATGGATGCGGTGATAGGGCTGTTCCAACCGACCACGGAACAGGGGAGCGCCGCCCTGTGCGGTAGAGTTTTTAAGGTGGAGTATACAGATTGCGGCCAGAGGCTTGTCTATCTGCGGCTATACAGCGGAACGCTGCGTCTGCGGGATACGGTGGCCCTGGCCGGGAGAGAAAAGCTGAAAATCACAGAGATGCGTATTCCATCCAAAGGGGAGATTGTTCGGACAGATACCGCCCATAAGGGCGAAATTGTCATCCTTCCCAGTGACAGCTTGAGATTAAACGATATATTGGGGGACAAAACCCAACTTCCTCGTGAAATGTGGAGTGATGCTCCCTTCCCTATGCTGCGGACGACGATTACACCCAAAACGGCAGAGCAAAGAGATCGGTTGCTGGATGCTCTTACGCAAATTGCGGATACTGACCCGCTTTTGCACTACGAGGTGGATTCCACCACCCACGAGATCGTTCTTTCTTTTTTGGGTCGGATGCAGTTGGAGGTTGTTTCCGCTTTGCTGACGGAAAAATACAAGATTGAAACAGCAGTGAAGGAACCCACCGTCATTTATTTAGAGCGGCCGCTCAAAGTGGCCAGCCACACCATCCATATTGAGGTGCCGCCTAACCCGTTTTGGGCATCTATCGGACTGTCTGTTACACCGCTCCCGCTTGGCTCCGGTGTAAAATATGAGAGCCGGGTTTCCCTGGGATACCTGAACCAGAGTTTTCAAAACGCTGTCATGGATGGTATCCGTTACGGTTTGGGGCAAGGCTTGTGTGGCTGGAACGTAACGGACTGTAAGATTTGCTTTGAATACGGACTTTACTATAGCCCGGTCAGTACGCCGGCGGACTTCCGCTCATTGGCCCCGATTGTATTGGAACAGGCATTGAAGAAATCTGGGACACAGTTGCTGGAACCTTATCTCTCCTTCACCCTCTATGCGCCCCAGGAATACCTTT
>CAJULJ010000097.1 GCA_910587395.1 uncultured Oscillospiraceae bacterium
TAAACAATCCTAACAGGAATACACCAAGGCTCACTTGGTGATTTAGAAAAAAGTTTTGAAAAATTTTTGGACGTGTAATTTCCGCCATTTTCTTACCTCCGAAAATCTGAATGTTCTTAGGGTCCAGCTTCAGATTTCCGGGGCGGGGCGCGGGCGGCATACCATTTCCCGACCGGAAGAAAAAGATTTTTGCTTTTTTCTCCAAAATCAAACGAGGAAACGGATAGGCCGTAAAAACTGCCGCCTTTTTTCGATAGGCTTCTACAAAATTCCCTATCGTTTGACAGGGGATTTTGTAGAAAACTGTCGAGGAAAAAAAGGACCGCAGACAACAAGACCGTTGTCTGCGGTTTTTTGAACATATAGAGAGCAGGCGGGCGTTGCCGCCGCCGCTTTGCGGCCTTAATCCGCATAATTTGATCTGTTTATAGCGTGTCCTCCCGCCAGAAGGGGCAAAAAAGAAAAGGCGGCAAGGGATTTCTGCTCCCTTGCCGCCTTTCGCAGCTTGATACACTGGATTCAAACAGTAGAAAAATGTGGGTAGTATTAAGATTTCTTCGCGGGGTCACTTATTTTTCAGGTAGCTTCCTCCAGATGTTCGATAAAGTTTTTCAACATCTGCGCCACCTGCGCCCGTGTGGCCTGCCCCTGGGGACCTAACCGCCCGTCGCCGTAGCCGTTCAAAATGCCGTTCTCCACAGCCCAGCGCAGGGCCTCCATGGCATAGCCGCTGATCTCGCTCTCGTCGCTGAAATGCAGCTCCTTATTCGTGGCTGCGGGGCTTCCAGCGTACCGCCAGAGCATGACCGCCAGCTGCTCACGGGTGATGGGGTCGTCGGGTCCGAACATTCCGTTGCCATAGCCGCCAATGATTCCCATGCTGGTGGCCCACCGGATAGCCCCAGCGTACCACGCGCCCTCCGGCACATCGCCGTATTGCAGCAAATAATCGACAAGCGGCCTGCCCTCTTTGTTAAAGAGGATTTGGGCGAATTGGGCGCGGGAGAGGTGGTTATCCGGCCCGAACTGGCCGTTGCCATAGCCGCCCATCAGCCCATGCCGCAGAACGTAGTCCACCGCCTCGTGATACCACGTCCCCACGCTCCCCAGGTCGGTGAAGCTGCGGGAGGGGCAGCTTGCGCCGCCGTCACAGGGCTTTTGCGTATCGTCCGGCAAAGGCACGAAAGTAGCTTTTACCGTTACGGCCCTGCTGGGCATGGTAAAGGTGTACTTCCCGCTGCCCTGGGCCGTCAGCTTGATTTTATTTCCCAGGCTGTCAGAGACGGTCAAGGTATCCAGCACATAGCCGCTGTCCGGGGCAGCCGTCAGGGTGACGGTACTGCCGCCGCTGGCATTGACACGGTTGGAGGACACTTTGCCATGCTCCGCTTTCTCCACGGTGACAGCGTAGGCGCTGGAACTCCAGCCACCGCCGCCATGATTGCCGCCGGTGGAAGGATCAGGCGTGGTCGCGGGGGCCGTCCAGCCTACGGAGATCGGGGACAGGCCGGTCACGACAACTTGTATTCCCTGGGCCGAGTTTTTCACCTTGTCCGGGGTAAATACCTCCGTAGCACCGGGGGTCTTGCCAAAATCAGAGGTAGTGAACATATGCACTACGGTAAAGCGGTAGCTGCTGTTGGTGCCGCTGGGATAGGGCAGGGTGACAGTCAGGCCCCCGGTCGGAAAATTGTCTTTCGTGGCCGGGGTCCAGGTCACGCCTCCGTCTGTGCTGACCATCAGCGTTACATTATAGACGGCGGTATTGGCCTGGGGGATGCCGGATGTGGCCTGGGTGATCTCTGTCCTCATAGCCGTCTCCAGCCTTTCGGGAGTGTTCAGCGTTTCAATGTCCTTCAATCCGGCAGGAACCTGGGAAATGCCGGTTTCCATGACCAGCTCAAATTTCGTGCCGCCATCGTCGGCGGGCGGGTCCGGCAGGATGATTACTTCCTTTGTCTCCACGGTGCAGACTGCGTTTGCCGGATGATAACTGTTGTTCCCCGCATAGGAGGCCGTAAAGGTGTAGGTCGCGGTGCTGTTGGGCAGGGTGGCGGTCCAGGTGTTGCCTGTTCCCTTCGCTACGGTGATGCCGCCAGAGCAGGTCACGGTGGCCGAACCGCCAGAGGGCAGGCCGGTCAGGGTCAGCACCACCGTACCGCCGCCAAGCAGAGTGTCAGAGGATGGGGAGAGTTTCAACGTGGGACTGATTTTATCCACGCTGACGGTGCAATTCGCTGTCGTACCGTTGTGGTTCCCATCCCCAGTGTAAGTGGCGGTGAAGGTGTAGGACGCGCCGCCAGCGGGCAGCTCCGCCGTCCAGGTATTGCCGCTCCCCTTCGTCACGGCAATGCTGGCTTCGGAACAGGTCATACCGGCTGAACCGCCAGAGGGGAGGCCGGTCAAGGTCAGCGTCACCGTGCCGCCGTTGGGCAGAGTGACAGGGGACGGCGTGAGGGTCAGGCTGGGCGTAGCCTTGCGGATGGTCACGGTGACGGTACCGGAAGCAGTGCCATATTCTCCGGTATCCGTCGGGGTGAACACAACGCTCTTGACCCCGCTGTCGGCCACGTTAGTGAGGGCCTGCCCTCCGGCAAAGCTCCAGCTCCCCGCAATGGTCCGTCCGTCCAGCGTGGCAGTGCCGGTGATCTGGCTGCTGCTCACCGAACTGCCGGTGTAGGTCACGGAAATGGGATTGACGGTCAGGGTGGGGATTCGCACATTCGTCACGGTGACGGTGATCGTCAGATTAAATGCGTTGTAATTGGTGGATTTGATCACGGGAATGGTAATCGTGCCGGTTTTTCCTACCCCTGCGTTGTCCGCCAGCTTATAGGTCAGTATGGTGCCGCTCACGGTGGGAGTGCCCTCAAAGATGCTGTTGGTATCCGTAGTGGTAATTGTCCCCAGCACATAGCCCTCCGGCAGCAGATTCTTGAGATCATAGGTCTTTTCTCTGCCGTACTTGCCGGATGTACTGCCAGCTTTCTCACCGGTGTAATTCACCTTGGAAATAGTCACATCCACCTTCACGGGGGCGGTGCCGTTGTAGTTGTCCGTATCTGCGATCTTGTACCAAACTGTGTAGCTGCCTGCGTTGGTGCCGGTGGGGATGGTCGTGGAGTAAGTTCCCGTTTCTGCCAGGGAATACACCACTTCGCCAACACTGGCGGTTCCCGCCGTGACAAGCGCCTGGGCCGCTCCTGTGTAGGTTAGCCCGGTCTTGCCAGCTGGAGCAGTCGCAATAGAAGCGTTGGCCTTTTCAATACCGGCAGTCGTACTTGCAGGGAAATTGATCTGGTACTTGTCAGCGTTGGCACCGCTGATACTGGCCCCGGAGCTGTCCACTGTGACCGTCTTGCCCGCTCCAGCGTTGGCATTGGCAAAAGCTCCCGTCACGCCGGAGATTGTAATGCTGTCGCCAGCCAAAAGCCCCGTTGTCACTTCTGCGGTCACGGTGGCGCTGGTGCTGCCATCGTAGGTTTTATTGGCGGCGGTCACAACGGCGGTGACAGGTTTTTTCGCCGCCTCAAAGGTCAATGCGGCCTCGGCATCCTCATAATTGCCGCCGCCAGCCTTGACCGCCTTGACCGTGACGCTGCCCACGCCGGTGATCGTAATCTCGCCGGTACTGCTCACAGTGGCGGGGCCGGTGACGCTCCACGTTACCGCGCCCTCGCCGGAGCCGCCGCCGGTGGTCAGTTGAAACGTATCGCCGTAGGCGGTGGTTCCCGGCTTGCCGGTGATGCTCAACGTGTCTTGCAGTTTCTTGGTGATCGTGAAGTTTTGGGTAGTCTCGGCGATCTCATAATTGCCGCCAGGAGCGTCCGTGACCGTCACGGTGCCAATACCAACGTGGATATTTTCGCCGTAGGAAAGCGTGTATTCGGTGGAAGCAATCTCTTTATCCCCATCCAGCGCCTTGACTGCATCCCCGCTAGGCTGGATGGCGGAGCCGGTGTACTCGTAGCTGTCCGGCGTGATGGTGACGGTAGGCGTGACCGCCTTGCGGCTGATGACCACGGTTTTGGTGGCAACAGCCGTCTCAGTATTGTCTGTTGCCGGAATCGTAGCCGTGAGGGTGTAGGTCCCGGCGTTGAGGGGCGCAGCATCCCAGGTGAACCGTACATCGTCAAAGGCCGCGCCGGTAATGGTGAGATCACCTGCTGCCGGAGTGCCAACCTCCTGGCCGTCGTAGGCTTTGTCAGGGTTGTAGCCGCTGTTGAACGCGATTGCTGGCTGGGACTTGGTAATGGTCCCCGCCACGGAGGCAGTGGAGGAGGCAAGCCGGTAATTGCCTGCGTCCGCCCCAGTCAGGGTGATTCCGCTGGCGGTGATCGTATTCGCCTCATTCACATTGGCGCTGTTATAGGAAATATTCGCCGCCTTAGCGGTTACGCTCTCTCCGCTGACAACATCGGTCAGCGTGAGGGATAATCCCGCCGGAGGCTCCGTGGTGCCGTCGTAAGTTTTGCTGGTCGTTCCGGTAAGCGCGGCGGTGATTTCCTTTGGCGCGATTTCAAAGGTCGTTTCCGCCGTACCCGAACAGGAACCCGTTCCCGTGAGGGTAACGGTGGCCGTACCGGCGTTGGTGTTGTTCGAGTACGATACGGTGTAGTCCGTGCCCTGGGTCAGCGTTTTGCCGTACAGGGTCACGGTGACGGCGGGCGTTTGCGCCTGTCCGTTGTATGTAAGCCCATCGTTGGAGACTGTGACTGCGGCGTCCGCTAAGTCAAGGCCCCACAGGGCGGTCAGCTTTGTCACTGTGGACGGGACATTATCGCCCGCGCTGTATAACACGCCATTATCGCCCTTCCACCCGCTGAGCGCAGGCTTCCCGTCCGGGACAGTCAAGCCCTCGCCGCTGGGGGCTTTGAAGTTCTCCCCGGACTTCACCACGATGTCGCAGGGGCCGCTCCTCCCCCAGGTCCCCCCAATTCGGCCGCCGTTCAGATCCAGCGTGACAACGCGCAGCCCGGAGCCCAGTGTTCCAGGGGCCGGGAGCTCAAGGACGGGCCGGTATCCTGACTGTGCGCTCCCCCCAGTTGCTTGGGAACTGACCATACGGCGGGCCGAGTTTGAGCCATACCCTCCCCGTTTTACACGAGACGACGTACGAGTGCTATCCTGTCCCCAGGAGCCTATCCAATCCCAGTTCTTGATGTGCCCGTCTGACTTATTCAGAATCATGTCCCACTCGTTGCTTTGTGGAGTTCCACGCACATTCTTGCCGGAACCAGTACTGCCACTCCCCCCCGACGGTGCGCGCATAGTATAGCTCACGCCGCCGCTGGTGTACGGTGTACCGAAAATCAAGCTTTTGTTGTTCAACTCAGTCCAGGGTACGGTATGGGTCACATTGTAGTCCGCGATAAACAGACTGTGGCCGTATCGGTTAGTGTCGGCATATTCTTGAGTGGTCGCTTGTGCGCTTGCCAGCTTATAGGCGTTGACCACTCCCGCGTAGGTAAAGGGTACCCAATGGAGAGTGGTGTCCGGCATGGCACTGTTTACCGTTCCAGGAATCTCCGCCCCGGACAGGTCGAACCAGTAGATGCCGCCAGGGGCGAGGGCAGGGAACTGTATCAAAGCAAGCGAGGCCGCGTCACTTGCGAGACTTCCATATCTGTTGGCAACAACGCACCGATACCAGCCGTCCATGTTCACGGTTGCCGCAGCTATGGTATAACTGCTTTCTGTCGCGCCGGAAATATCTTCCCAAGGGCCGTCAGCGCCGCCCCGGCTTATTTGCCATTGATAGGTAAACGGGATCGTATCCCTGGCGGTCATGGTAAAGGTCGCCGCTTCCCCTGCGCGAACAGTTATACTCTGGGGCTGTTCCGTAATCGTGGGCAGCGCTGTCCAGCAAGCGGTCAGGGCTGTTACTGTGGACGGAATATCCTCGCCCGCCTGGTATAGCGTACCGTTACCGTCTTCCCAGCCAGCGAATCCCTTCCCCTCCGGGGCGGTCAGGCCCTCGCCGCTGGGGGCCGCAAAAGCCTGGCCGGACTTCACCACGATGCGGACGGGGCCGCTCTGCGCCACGTTGGACGTTCCGGCTTTGCCGCCGTTCAAATCCAGCGTGACAACTTTCAAGCTGTCAGAGGCCAGTTGGTCAGGGGCCGGGAGTTCAAGGACGGGGCGAAAACCGCGAATCACGAGCCGAGACGTTGCATTGCCGTAGTTCCAGTAGCGGGCCGAAGAATACCCCCGCACCGCACGAGTCGATGTGCTAGATGAGTTGGTATCCTGCCCCCAGGAATATTCCCCACTCCAGTTTTTGATATACTCGTCTGACTTATTCAAAATCTTATCCCACTCATTGCTTTGCGGAATACCGCGCTCGCGATCACCGGAACCAGTAGAATCGCTTCCCGCCGAGGGCGCACGCATGGCGTAGTCCACGCCGCTGCTGGCGTAGGCTGTGCCGAAAATCATGCCTTTATTGTTCAGATCGTCCCAGGATACGGAATGGATTACGTTGTAGTCCGCGATAAACAGGCTGTGGTCGTATCGGGAAGTGTCGGCATATTCCTGGGTGGTCGCTTGTTCGCTTGTCAGCTTATAGGCGTTAATCGCTCCCGTATAGGTAAAGGGCGCCCAATGGAGGGTTGTGTCTGGCATGTCACTGTTTACCGTTCCGGGAATCTCCGCCCCGGACAGGTCGAACCAATAGGTTTCACCGGGGGTGAGGGCAGGGAACATATCCAAAATAAGCGAGGCCGCGTCGCTTGTGAGACTTCCATATCTGTTGGAAACAACGCACCGATAGTTCCAGCCCTCCATGCTCGTGGCTGCCGCAGTTATGGTATAACTGCTTTCTGTCGCGCCGGGAATATCTTCCCAAGAGCCGTAAGCGCCGCCCTGTCTTACTTGCCATTGATAGGTGAGTGGGCCTGCGTCGCTGACGGCTATGGTAAAGGTCGCCGCTTCCCCTGCGCGAACAGTTATACTCTGGGGCTGCTCCGTAATCGTGGGCAGCGCTGCCCAGCAAGCGGTCAGGGCTGTTACTGTGGACGGAATATCCTCGCCCGCCTGGTATAGCGTACCGTCACCGTCTTTCCAGGCATCAAACCCCTTCCCCTCCGGGGCGGTCAGGCCCTCGCCGCTGGGGGCTTTGAAGCTCTCCCCGGACTTCACCACAATGTAGACGGGGCCGCTCTGCGCCGCGTTGGACGTTCCGGCTTTGCCGCCGTTCAAATCCAGCGTGACAACGTTTAGACCGTCAGAGCCCAGGGCGTCAGGGTCCAGAATTTCAAGGACGGGGCGAAAACCGACATAAGCAATCCGATACGTCGCATTGTAGTGGCCGAAGCTGCGGGCCGAACGATACCCCCGCGCCGCACGATTCGATGAATTATCAGCATATGTGTCCTGCCCCCATGAGAGCATATTACGCCAGTTATTGATATATCCAGCATTTTTATTCAAGATCTCGTCCCACTCGTTGCTTTCCGGAATGCCGCGCTCAGAATTACTGAAACCAGTATAACCGCTTCCCGCCGAGGGCGCACGCATGGCGTAGTCCACGCCGCCGCTGGCGTAGGCTGTGCCGAAAATCATGTTTTTATTGTTCAACTCGTTCCAGGTTACGGAATGGGTTACATTGTAGTCCGCAATGAAAAGGTTGTGGGGGTATGGAGATACTGAATCGTCCGTGCTGACACCCTCAACAGTACGGCTATAAGCATTGACTGCCCCCGCATAGGTAAAGGGCACCCAATGGAGGGTGGCGTCCGGCACGGCACTGTTTACCGTTC
>CAJULJ010000098.1 GCA_910587395.1 uncultured Oscillospiraceae bacterium
GTGTATCATGATTCGGTATATGGGTCATGGCCTCAAGCTGCCACAGCTTGCTTGTATGCGGCATCCGGCTCTCCCTGTTCCTCCTTCCATTCGTTGGGATCATGGCTCTGGTCTGCCCAATACGGCTGGGCCATATACTTAACGTACCCGTTGGCTCTATGAGGCCATGCGGCCTGTTTGTCAAGGTACAGGGATGCCTTCCCAAAAGGCATTTCATGCCTCTCACTCCTATCCCCGACTGTCTGCCCGCAATCTGCCCACATTCCTGCCATTTTTCGCAAAAATGCCTCACAGCCCGTACAGGGGCTGTGAGGCGTTCGTTATAATTGGTCAAATAGTTTGAGACTTGCTACCATAGCGTCAATGTCCTGCTCACTGGGGCCAAGCGGCATTTCCGGGGGCTGGCTTCTCTGTGTTGAAGCAACCGTATTTCCTGACAGAAATTCTCCCACCGAAGTTTTCACCATGTCCCGGACCATCGCCAGAAGCTGCTCCTTCGTATGCAGTGGCTGGTAGGTAATTTTGATTTTTGCGCCAGGTATCTCCATTTCCGGATGCCGCTGAAGGTATTCAACGACGGCCAGGACGATGAAATCGCTTTTCTTGTTCCCCAACCGCTCTAAAAGAGCGCCTACCTTTGCCTTTTCTTCCGTATCGGCACTCCACTGGAGGGAAAACCGGAACCTGTCATCCCTGCGCAAAGCCTTCACCGACCTTCTGTGCCTGCATTTGACGCAGCTGGGCGGTGGCCAGCATCCCAAATCCTACAGCATTGGCTTTCGGATCGGCAACAAATTCCGCCTTCGCCACTTGGCTGGACGTTTCAATGAAAGTCCGAAACAGCGCCGCACCGCCGCCGGTGAAGATGGCAGGAGTCGCCCGCAAATCCACCTGCAGTTCCCGCAGCTTGTCCAGGATGCCGGCAGCATAGCTTTTCACTGTGGCCCGAATGGTCTCCTGCACATCATCAGGCAGGATGGTGGGGCGCCCCTGAATGACATCGGCAATATGGTCGTCATCAATCTTGATGTCGTGAAGGGCGCTGACCCTGCCAATAATGCCGTTTGCCATAGGGATGGCGCCCATCTCCAGACTGCGGCAGAACTGCATATCTGGCTGGACGCCCCGCAGCAGGAGCACATCGGTGGTAAACCCGCCGATATCCACCACAAAGGTACGGGGATTTTGCTGGATGATCTGGGCCTGGGGAACCACGGCGGCATAGGCCTGGGGATAGACCAGCACCTGGCGGATCATCAGGCTGATGGGGCTATCGTTAAATTTGAACTGCACTGTCCCTCGCTTGAAATACTCCGCAAAACGATTCCGCAGTTCATAGTGCTCCGGGGGCAGGCCGATGGCCAGCTCCGCTTCCACCATGGGCTGCAGGGCCTCCCGCTGCCGAAGCTCCTTGGCGATGGCAAACAGGCTGAGGATAAAGAACCTCTCGTCCTTGGTCTTGTCCCGCATATAGGGGATCCGCTCACCGGACAAAGTCCAGAAGGTGCCGCCGAACTCCAGCACATCGGTCTCCACAGGGGGCTTCACGGGATAATCCGTCAGTCCCGAAGTAAAGACGAAATCAGGGGTCTTGATAGCGGAATTGCCATGGTCGATTGCAAATAGCATAATAGTCACTCCTATTCATTCAGATACCTCATTACACGGAAACGAATGCGTATTTGCAACGGGAATGAGCATTTGTAGAAACTGAGCATAGTTAAAGAGCGGGGGCAGCACTGCTGTCCCCGCTCCTCAATGATCGGATACTATCAGTCCAGAGGATACTTTCTCATAAAAAACTCCCAGATATAATCGTCAAGGCCATTATAGTCTGGCGACCACAGGTAGGTGCCAAAGGTCAGCGGCAACCCGCCTAAGAGCTGTATCAGATTTCCATAGGCAGCCTCCACATGCCAGTTTTTCAGATAATCCATATCGAAACAAGTCATCACATGGCGTACTCCCAGTTGTGTCAGTTCTTTCAGCGCCTTCTCCAGATAATGGAGAGATGTGACACCGGGGATGGCCAGGACAGTCTGCCCAGTGAAGAAATGAACGATGTCCGCCTTCATGTAGCCCTCAATCAGATAAACACACTCCTGAACGGGGCCGGCCATATGACACCAGTTTTCAGCGCCCACGCCGTCCTTTTTATCTATGCTGGAAAAGGTGAGGAACTTTCCGCCCTTTTTCATCTTTTTGTCCAGACGGATATGGATACTCTGGATACGGCCAAGCCGATCCCGGCAGGGGATCATAATTCCTCGCAGATAAACAGCCATTGTCCAGCGCCCATCCTCGTCCCGATAAAATCCAGGTACACCAAACAGCTCATGCCCCTCTGAAATCAATTCCTTTGCCAACGCGGGAAAGCCTACCAGCGGCGTTGTACGATACCCCAGACGGTCGATCTCCTCGTTAGTCAGACCGCGCCCCCGCAGGTTGTCCCGGTGATCCGAGGCAAGTGTCAGTTTGCTTAGAAGTGCCCGGTAAACGCGGTCCCTTGTTTCGATACCAACCAGCGGGGCCTGTGGCACCTCTGCAGGTTTTGGCCTGGGCAGTGCTTTCTTCTTCCCGCCTGATTTGCTGGAATAATGACTTTCTCCGCCGCCCAGCCGATCCGTTAGATCCTGGCGCACTTTATCCCGAGATACACCAGTATAGTAGGCGTAGAGGTCAAAGACACCGCCTTCAAACTGGCCGCATTTGGGGCATCGGAACACATTGCGCTTGAGGTTGATATTAAGATGCCGCTTTCTGGATCCTGCATGGTCACAGACCGGACAGGGGATATTATAGGAACTCCTTCCCATGGGCGGCTGTGGAATCGGAAGCAGCGGCAGAATGTCATTCATCTGAAAGCGCAGTTCCATTTGCGGTTCCCCCTTTTCCTCTTCGCTTTACACAGCGCCGAGCCGATTGCTTTATCGCCCATAACTCACGAGGAAGACCTTGTTTCCTGAAAAACTGCCGTGTAGATATCCATCTTGTCACAGCTCTCCTTTGTCAGCTCCAACAGCGAAAAACAACGTCCATACTCCTGAAAATCTTCCGTAGAAATGCGTTCAGTGGTATCTTCCGGGGCCAGATAGTAAACCTTGCAGATTCGGAGCTGGTCAAAGCTCCCCACAGTATAAGATTCCACATAGTCCGGTGTGTAGTAGGATACCGGATATGGGGCCGGTTTGTATGCCGAAATCATCATCCACAGCCAGATAGCCACGACACCTGCGATGCCCATGACGCAGAAAATCGGGCGAATGATTTGCTTCATGCCTTTTCCTTTCCGGGGGCCGGTATAGAACCGGCCCCCTTGTTCATTCAAGCGGTTGTTTTAACCGCCTCGTCACAGATCAGCTTGGCTGCAGCCACAATTTCGGCATTGCCGGTAAACTTGGTAGCAACCCAATACAGTGCTTTAGGATCGATCTGCATAACCTCCCCCAGCGTTTTCCCGCTGTACTTGGCAATCGGGCACGAAACCTTCAGTGCCTGCTCAAAAGGCGACAGCTCAGGTTCCTGCGGCTTCGGGGCTGCCTGAGCGGCAGGCGCGGCAGGCGGCGGAGGCGGGGCGCTCCCAATGGAGGCATCCACAGGATTGCCGCTCCACATAATACCGCCCAGTTCGTCCACAGCCGGTGCATCAAAAGAATCACCGGCGGCCCCAAACTGGAGGCCAAAGCCTGCATTACGCAGGGCAATACCCACCGCAGCGGTCTGCGCCCACTCTCTGGGTGAGACAGTAGGTTTATCGGGCAGATAACCTCTGGAGGCAGTCGCCTCGGCCAAGAACTGATCCACCGGTGCGGAATAGTGGGGATAGACCCGGGCTGTTGCCACAAAACAGTCCTTCCCCGCCGTGACGGAAACTGCGATACGTCCCTCCGGATATTTCAGCCGGAACCAGCCGATCTGGACCATAACCGGAAGCCGCAGCCTTTTTTCACCACCATTGGCGCTGTTCAGGTCGGTATACTCCACCGCCAGCGCAGAGGGATCGAACCCCTCCACAGCGTTGATCTTCTGCAAGGCCTCCATGGCCGTCTGCTTTGCTTGTGTGTTGTCCGTAGTCATGACGCAGGCGCCTCCTTTTCCTTCTTTTTAATGGGTACAAATGTGTTTCGGAACTGAAGCCATGCGGGAAGCAGAGTCTGAATCACTCTGCCAATCTCCCGGCTGTAGCTTTCCGGAGCGGACGGCGCAAAGCTGGAAAAACGCTTGCGGTAATCTTCAATCACCCGCCCCAGATTGTTCTGGGCAGCATCCCGTTCCTTCTGCGTGTCAGGTCCGCGGTTAGGCCCATAACGGCGTTCCAGGGCGAGGCACTGCACATAGGCGTCCAGCATTTTGTAGTGTCCCTGCAAAAACTGGGCCTCCATGGTGACCGGAGCCGTCTTGCAGAACATCTGGCAGGTCTCCAGCACACCGATCCGGTACACGATCTCACCGTGCCACCAGATTGCATCAGCCGGCGCACCGCCCTGCGCGATGCGCTGGTCTACCTCACTGCGGAGATTATAGTAGTTTTCGAGAACAGTAGCCATATTTGTTTCCTCCCTTCACTATGTTGCCGTTTGGATAATACGGGCTGCCAGCAGGGTGTTGCGCCGCTCTGTATCCGTTGTCTGAATGGCCCGAATGACTGCCTGCCAGTCACCAACAATCTGCGCTCTGCATCTGGCTCGGGTAAGGCCGGTATAGACCAGAGGGCGCTTGAGCATACGGCCATGGCAATTCTGGATACTGAGCAGCACCGAGTCATACTGACCGCCCTGGGACTTATGAATGGTGGTGGCGTAGGCGAGATCCAAATGGCTCAGACTTTCATTGTCCTCATAGGCCACAATGCGGTCATCATGGAAATCCACCTCCACCAGGAACCCGTCATCATCCCGTTCAATTTTGCGGATATAGCCGATGTCTCCGTTGCTGACCTCTTCCCGGTTCTTGGTCTGCATGACCTTGTCACCAAGCCGGAAGATCCGCTGTCCCAAGGACAGCTCCGGTTTATTTGCGCCCGGTGGATTGACCAGGGTCCGCAGCCGCTCATTCATGCTTCGCACGCCGGTCTCGGTCTTTGCCCGGAACGGGGTCAGCAGCGCAACATTGTCCACACCATACCGGCAAACCTCCTGCATATACAGCCGCTCCAGCCATTCGGCGGACTGCCGAATATCGGCGGAACCCCAGAATTGGAAGTCTCCGTCAAACTGGAGGTCCGTATCGCCATGACGGATGTGCCGGGCGTTCTCGGCAATCATGCTGCCTTCGCTCTGGCGAAACACCTTGTCCAACATCACCATCGGGATTCTGCCGCAGCGCAGCAGCTCACTGAGTACCGCGCCCGGCCCTACAGAAGGAAGCTGGTCAGCATCTCCCACCAATACCAGCCGGCACATGGGCGGCAGCGCATGGAATAGATACCATGTCATAGCCATATCCAGCATACTGATCTCGTCTACCAATACCAGATCGGCATCTACCTGCTCCGGCATGGTCAGGGTGTTTGTATCACCGGCAGTCAGGTTCAGCGCTTTATGGACCGTGCAGGCAGGAAGGCCGCTGCTTTGCTCCAGTCGTCGGGCCGCACGGCCTGTGGGTGCGCAGCAGATAATGTCCGCATCCGGGAACGCCTTCTGGTAGATATTCAGAAAAACACGCTGAATGGATGTCTTGCCAGTACCAGGGCCGCCGGAAATAATACAGATTGGGGATGCGAGGGCGGTCTTAACCGCCTGCCGCTGCTCCTCCGCCAATGTGAAGCCCAGTTCCTCCTGCTGCTGGTCAATCTCATCGTCTAAGTCGCCGATATAGGGCAGGCTGCTCCGCTGGAGCATTTCTCGAACGCACTGGGCAACACCGTCCTCAGCTTTCGCCATAACTGGACGGTAAACATGGCTCTGATACAGGGCCAGCCGGTCTGCTTTCAGCATCTCAAACGCCACGTTGGCAACCGTCATGCGGTTCAGACCCGGCGTGCGCAGCAGTTCCACCGCCTGCCGGACAAAGTGCTCTTTGTGCAGGCACAGATGTCCCTTTTGCTCAGCAACTTCCAGTGTATGGAGCAGTCCAGCAGCGACACGCTCAGGGGCTGTCCTGGGAATACCCTGACGTTCCGCCAACCGGTCTGCCACCTCAAATGACAGCAGCCCTTGTTCAAACACCTCATAGGGACGCTCTTTCAGCAACTCCTCCGCCCTGATACCCAACTCCTTTTGCATACGAACGGCTTGCCCAGCGTTGACGTCCAATGGTGCCAGCATGGTGATGATCCGCCGGGCGCTTCGAGTCTCCAAGTATGAGTCTCGAAGCTGTTCACAGTGCTTACTACTGATGCCGGGCACCTCACGGATGCGGTCCGGGTCGTTGTCCAATATCGTCAGGGCATCGTCCCCAAAGGTGTTATAGATACGTTCGGCCAGCCTTTTGCCAATACCACGGAACAGTCCGGAGGAGAGATAAGCAACGATCCCCTTCTTGCCTGGGTCGATGATTTCCTCATAGGACTCCATCATAAATTGAAGCCCGTATTTGGCATCCTTCTTCCATCTGCCGGCTATATCCACTTTCATCCGCTCCATGATGGGCAGGTAGTAGCCTACAACGGTAATACTGTTCAGCTTGTTTCCCTGGCTGTCCAGCACAGTCTCACAGGGCGCATAGAGCGCCACGGTGTAGCTGCCGTTCTGGGCGTCCTCAACACTCTTGGGGTAGATTAGTCTGAAAAATTTACACTTCATCTCCCCCTCCTACGCCAACACCAGTTCGGTAGTGGGCATATAGACGGTCCGCTCCTCCACCGAGTGGTTCTGGGCGATATACAGAGCTTCAGCCACAATGTCATCGGCCAGCCGATCAAATTCCTGTACCAGCTCTGTCCGCTGTTGGAGTTCATAGAGAGACCAGTCCTCAAAGTCCTCGTCCATATCAACGTCCCGCCCCGGAAAAGAAAAAATCTGCATGGGCGGCTTGATGTAGTCAACACGGGCCTCTTCATTACATACCCCGCACCAGTTTCCGGTTTCTGCTATCGAGGTGTAATTTTTTTGGCCGCATTTGGTGCAGTAGGAGCGATATCCGCTGGGCTTGGTTCCGCCCTGATAGAGTACCAGATATCCGCCGCTGCGGCCGTTCCAACCTGCCTGCCACAGGTAGTTGTGCTGCCAGTTGAAGTCCTCAATCCGCTCATTGAGCCGCTCATAGAACTCAGGTACTTGGATAATGTCCCAGAGCTTGTCTTCTGTTCCCCGGTCAAGACCGAGTTTGTAGAGCTTCATATTGCAGGCATACGATGTGCTTCGGTTCCAGCTATTCATCGTGTTATACCGAAAATGGCCTGACAGATAAGCAGTCATCTCAGCCCGGGACCGCTTATCCACACGTCTGGAAAACAGATGCCGGGCGGGAGTTTCCTTTTTCATGAGTACCATGCTGTTACCTCCTAAAGATAGCACAGGGAGGCCAGCATTGTGGCTCTCCCTGTGTATTTTGATATTTCTTATACCGGTTCAACAGAAACCTTGACTTTTCGGCTCTCCGAAGCCTTGAGCGCAGCCGCGTAGATACTGGGGTGCTCTTTCTTGA
>CAJULJ010000099.1 GCA_910587395.1 uncultured Oscillospiraceae bacterium
GTGATGTCCAGGGGCTGGCCGAAGCAGCCGCAGGTGTCCCAGCGCTGCTGGTCGGTGAAGTAGAAAATGATGTTATAGGCCACGGGCTCAATCCTCCTTTTTGGCGGCGGCTCTGCGTTCCAGCACCTTGCCTCTCACGATGGTGCCCACGGCCGCGATAATGAGTATCAGGAAAATGATGCAGTACGCGCTGCTGAAGAAGATGCCGGGACTGCCGTTGGAGATCAGCAGGGCGCGGCGGAAATTGGTTTCCGTCATGCTGCCCAGCACCAGCCCCAGCAGGATGGGCACCGGAGGCAGCTCCAGCTTGCGCAGCACCCAGGCCAGGATGCCGAAGATCAGGGCCACGCCCACGTCAAAGTAGTTTTCGTTCACCGAGAAGGCCCCGGCGAAGCAGAAAATGACGATGATGGGGGTCAAGATTTCCTGGGGAATGGACACCACCTTGGCGAACAGGGAGGTGAGGAACTTTCCCTGAAGCAGCATGAACAGGTTGACCAGGATCAGGCCCAGCATGATGGCGTACATGATGTCGCCCTGGGTGGTGAACAGGCTCAGGCCGGGATTCAGGCCGTTGATCATCAGGGCGGAGAGCATGATGGCCACAGTGCCGTCCCCAGGGATGCCCAGGGTGAGCAGGGGGATGAGGGTGGCGCCGGTGACGGCGTTGTTGGCCGACTCGGCGGCGGCAATGCCCTCCACGCTGCCGTGGCCGAACTCCTCCCTGTGCTTGGACATATTCTTGGCGGTGTTGTAGCTGAACCAGGAGGCCTCCGACGCGCCGGTGCCCGGAATGATGCCCACCATGACGCCGATGATGGAGGAAATGATGGTGGGACGGACCAGGCGCTTGTACTCGTCTTTGGTGATGACTCCGTCGTCCTTGATCTTCCGGGCGTCCAGATTCAGGCTGCCCGGCTTTTTCTCCGCTTTGGCCAGAATCTCCACCAGGGCGAACAGGCCGATGAGGCAGATGGCAAGGTCCAGGCCCAGGTACAGACGGGGTATGCCGAAGGTGAAGCGGTCATAGCTGGTCATGGGGTCGGAGCCGACGCAGGAGATGAGCAGGCCCAGGCAGGCGGAGATGAGGCCCTTGATCATGCTCTTGCCGGATACGCCGGCGATGATGGTCAGGCCGAACACGCATACCATGAAATATTCCGCCGTGCCCAGCTGGGCGGCGACTTTCGCCACCTGGGGGCCCAGGAACAGCAGCATCAGCGCGGAGAAGATGCCGCCGAAGGTGGAGGCGTACAGGGCGATCTTCAGCGCCGCCTTGGTGCGGCCCTGCTCGGACAGAGGATGGCCGTCCAGCATGGTGGCGGCGGCGTGGGGGGTGCCGGGGGTGTTGATGAGGATGGCAGACACGCTGCCGCCGTACCCCCCGGCGCAGTAGATGCCCAGCAGGAACATCATGCCGGGGATGGCGGTCATGGAATAGGTGACGGGCAGGAACAAAATGACGCATAAAATAACGCTCAGCCCGGGGATGGCGGCAAATACCGAGCCGATAAACACGCCGATGTTGATCCACAGGATGTTTTCCAGCGTGAACAGCAGGCCGGAGGCCGGTACGATATGCTGTAGCATGGTCGGCTTCCCCTTTCCTTAAAAATTAACGCCCAGGACAAACCGGAACGCCGCCCAGATGCCCACCGCCAGGGCCACGGTGATGACGTAATAGGACGGCTTCCGGCACCGGAAATAGAGCAGAAAGCCCAGGCAGCAGAATACGCCGCCCACCACAAACAGTCCGGTAAGCCTGCTCAGGAAATAGGTGCCTGCCAGGATGAGCAGGATGATGAGCGCTTTTACCTCCACCAGCAGGTTGATGGTTTTCCAGGCCAGGGGCTGCCTGGTGGCCAGCTTATACAATTCCTTGCCGATGAGCATGACGCAGCACAGCAGCATTAACGCCATCAGCAGGGTGGGGAATGCCCGGCCATTGACCACGTCCTTCTCCGAGACCACCACCTGATCCGGCATGACCTGGAAGATCACCAGGGCAAACAGGGCAAACAGGACCCCCGTCACCAGGTCCACCGGGATGCGCAGCTCTTTTTCGTCCAGGCGCTTGCCGATGGCGTCCAGACGGGCGTTGAGGCGCGCAAGCTGATCCTTCATGATGTTCCTCCTTCCGCTTTTTCATCTATGATAACAGCGTCCGCGGCTTTCAGCAAGACGGAACGGGGAACAGGCGGGCGTTGTCCCGGTCCCATTCCCCGTTTTGCCCTGGCCTGTCAGCCGGCCACGATGTCCTTATACTGATTGACGATGCTCTTCACGTTGTCGATATGGGCCTCCACGTCCGCCACGGACATGGTGTCTACCTCCAGCAGCATGGTGTCATGCAGCCAGTCGGCCACCTCCTTGTCGGCCAGGATCTTGCCGTACAGCTCCTTCAGCTCTGCCACCTTTTTCTCATCGGTACCGGCGCGGGCCATGATAAAGCAGCGGTTGCGGAAGTAGGGGTAACCCTTGGAGCCCACGCCCTCGACCCCGGCGAAGGGGCCGTTCTCAATGGCCTTCTCGTCAAAGGCGCACACCACGGTGACGCCGCCCTGCTGGTAGGTCTCCAGGATCTGGGACTGATGGGAGACGGCGAACTGGGTCTCGCCCCGGGCCACAGCCTGGGCGGCTTCGGCGGCGGACTGATAAGGGGTGAGCTTCAGCTGGCTGCCTGCGCCCATGGCGCCGAACAGGGAGGCGGCCAGGAAGGCCTCGGAGCCCACGGCGCCGTTGACGGCCACGCTGATCTCATCGCCCTGCTTTACGTACTCCTCCAGGTCGGCGATGGAGCTGATGTTCAGCTTGGCGTCGGCGGACAGCACAAAGATGGAGGAATACAGGTTTTCCACAAACACGAAGTCCTCATAGCCGAACTGGAGCTTGTCCGGGTCCAGAATGGAGGTGATGGACAAAAGACCCTCGCCTACGAAAACCAGCTGGGTGTCGTTGGCTTTGGTGTCGGCCACCCAGGTGTTCACGGTGGCGGCGTCGCCCTTGATGGCCTCGGCCACCAGGGTGATGGTGTCGGAATAGCTGGTGGACTTGGTGGCGGCTTGCTGGCTCACCATGGCGGCCACGCCGGAGGGCGCCCAGGGGCAGGTGACTTTCCAGCTGGCATTCTGTTTGCCGGCGCACCCGGCCAGGGCGGCGGTGAGGAGGGCGAGGACAAGACCGAGACTTAGCACTCTCTTTTTCATGTTCATTCTCCTTTTCAAAAACTGTTGGGAGGGTATGACGCTCCCGGCTGATTCCAAGATAGCATATGGGGAAATTTGGTTCAACAACTTCTGCTAAAAAGTAGAATAAGTTGTATGGTTATGGTGAGTATATATAAAATCTGTCTGACGCGGCGTCGTATGATGATGGCTTTGCACAACAGGAAGCAGGCGCGGACGCGTGCTGGGAATGCGTTTTCCAACGGCTTCCATAGAGTCAGATCCGGTACGCGGTGAAAAGACAGGCCGGCCGGGGGTGAGGACAGAACGCATCCCCTCCTTCGATGAAAAGGCTCGAAGGAGGGGATGAATTCAAAGCATTCAGTTTCCGATTGGCGGCAGACAATTCATTGGCAGGGGCCTGTCATCTTTCGGATCACACCGCAGGCAATTTTGGCGCCGGAACTGCCGGATGGCTGAGTCGTAAAATCATCGGGATGATCGTGGATGATGATTGTTCTGCCGATCACCTCATTGACGGAAAAGCGATTGGTCAAAAATACGCACAGCGCGAGTCCGTTGTTTCCAAACAGCGGGGGCAGGTCTCCGGCGTGGTAAGGGTGTCCGCAGCCGTTGGGGTCGTAATGGGACATGGCGTCGGCAAAGGGATCGTCCATATTTCCGCCGCAGTCGGTCCCCTTGTGGATATGAAATCCAAAGATCCGTTCATGGCAAGGCAGGCCGTCCTGGGGAAGGCCGCTGATCTCGGCGCTGACGATCACGCCATCGTTGGTCTGGTAAAAGCGCACAATGCCCGACAGGTCCGGGCAGCTTTCGCTGCCTGTGATGGCGGCCGCCGCTTGTGCCCTGCCGCGAAGAACGGAGAGAAGACGGAGCCTGGAGTGGCCGCATGGTGATGGTTTGTTCATATAAAATGCTCCTGACAGCTGTGTTTCATATGCCATCATATGCGGGGGAAGAGGACCGCGTTCCAAAGAGGAGATGTCCGGCAGGCGTTTGCCAATGGAGTTGGCGGAGGTCAGAGACAGGGCCCCCGGCAGGAGCGTCGCAGTTCCCGCCGGGGCGTTTTCATGGCTGTTTTCAATTGTGCCGCAGCAACAAATAGAGGAAAAATCAGTTGTCAGCCAGCCGAATGACAAACGATACCTGATGGTCCCGCTCACCGCTGACCCGATAGGGTTCCTCCACGTCCGCGCCCCAGCTGTCGATGCCGCCCACGCCGCGCATGGCGCCACACACCGTTACCACGGTGCGTACGGGCGGGGGCAGTTCCTCCCGGTGGGCCGCCTGTTCCAGCTGCTGGGGGGTGTAAGGGAGGGCGGAGAAGGCGAAGGCGGCGCCGTTCATCTCCAGTGTCAGCTTGTTTCTGCCCGCCATGTGAAAGACGGCGGCGTGGGTGTCCATATGACAGCCGCACTCCTGGGGCGTCAGATAGGCGGGAATGTGGGGAACCTCCCGATGCCAGCCGAACACGCCGCCCTTTCTGCGGTCGGGATAGGTCTCTCCGGACAGACCCAGCCAGTCCACCCGCTCCACCGGTACCGGGGTGGCGAAGCGCAGACCGAACAGGGGCAGCTCGGGCCGCCCCGCCTCGCCGTGATAGCGGGTGTCCACCGTCATGCGGCCCGCGCTGTCCAAGATGTAGGTCACCTCGGTGCTCAGTCCCGGCAGAGCGGGGGCGGTATAGACAAAGCGGATGGAGACGGACTCCCCGCTCTCGCCCAGCACCTCAATATTTTCACACTTCTGCCAGGCGTCCGCCGCCGCCCAGATGGAGCTGCTGGCGGCGAAACCATTGCCCATGTCATTTTCCGTCCGCGCCCGCCAATAAGCGGGGCGGGGCGCCCGCCACAGCCACTCCCGGCTTCCGGTACGCAGAGAAACAGGCCCCCCTTCGGGGTAGGAGAACAGCACTTCGAATCCCTCGCCCCGGATGCCCAGAGCTCCGTCGCCGTGGGTAACGCGCAGGGGGGATTTTCTTTTCGGCGCAGGGAGCGCCGCGGCCTGTGCCGCCCGTTCATTGGCCTCATCGTGGCGCGCCCGCTCTTCCGGGGAGGAATACCAGTACCGTACCTCCTGCATGGCGGGCTTTTCGGCGCCGTCGGCAAAGACGATGCCGTTGCCGCTGAAGGCGTAATCTGTCTGCCGCTCTCCAAAGTCGCCGCCGTAGCCGAGAGCCCGCTCCCCATTGTGGTTGACGCGCCACAGAGCCTGGTCCATATAGTCCCAGATGAAGCCGCCCTGGTACCTGGAGAACTCCTCCCCCAGGCGGATATAGCTCTCCATGCCGCCCAGGGAATTGCCCATGCTGTGCATATACTCACAGAGGATGAAGGGCTTTTTCGGGTCGCTCTCCAGGTACTCCCGAATGGCCTGGGGCGGCGCGTACATCCGGCTCTCCACGTCGGAAATCTGGTCAAATTCCCGGCAGTTGAACACACCCTCATAATGGACGATGCGGCTGGGGTCGCTTGTCCGGAAAAACTCCGCCATGGCCAGGAGATCCTCTCCGGCGTAGGATTCGTTTCCGCAGGACCAGAACAGGATGGAAACGTGGTTTTTGTCCCGCTCGAACATAGATCTGGCCCGGTCCACCACGCACTGCTTCCACTCGGGCAGACTGCCCGGTACGTTCCAGGAGGGGTCAATCTTCCCCAGCTTCTGCCAGGAGCCGTGGCTCTCCAGGTTGGCCTCGTCCATAACGTAGACGCCGTTCCGGTCACAGAGGTGATACCAGGGGGTCTGGTTGGGATAGTGACAGGTGCGCACGGCGTTGATATGGTTGCGTTTGAAGGTTTCTATCGCGGCGGTCATGTCGGCCATGCCGATGGCCCGGCCTGTTTCCGGGTTCCACTCGTGGCGGTTCACGCCATTGAGCATCAGCCTTTCCCCATTGAGGAGCATGAGGCCGTTTTTCAGCTCGAACCGCCGGAAACCAGTGTCGTAGGGTATCACTTCGTTTACGGTTCCGTCTGCGGCGGACAGGGTCAGCGTCACCTGGTAAAGCTCGGGCGTCTCGTGGGTCCAGGGGCGAACGTTCTCTAACCGCATGGGCTGGCTGTGCAGGTATCCGTCCTGGGCTGTCAGCCCCAAAGCTCCGTCGAACAAAACGCCCTGTACCGGGTGGGAGATTTTGCACCGGACCGACGCGCCGTCCGTCTCACCATCCAAAAGAAGGCGGATGGATAGCGTGCCGGTGGTATTGTCGTCCTCCAACCCCACCTGGAGCCACAGGTCCTCCAGATGCACCGCAGGCTTGGCGTACAGGTACACCGGACGAAAAATGCCGCTGAACCGGAAAAAGTCCTGATCCTCAATCCACGCCGCGCTGGAGCGCTTGTACACCTCCACGCACAACCGGTTGCCTTCATCCCGGACATAGGGGGTCAGATCGAAGTCCGAAGGTGTGAAGCTGTCCTCGGCATAGCCCACGAACTGTCCGTTGAGCCACACATAGCACGCCTGCTCCACTCCCTGAAAGCTGACGCACACCCGCCGGCCCCGCAGGCCGGGGTCCAGGTCAAATTCCCGGACATAGCTGCCCACCGGATTGTCGTCCAGATCCACCTGGGGCGGGCGCAGCTCGGCGTGACCATCCCAGGGGTAGAGGGTATTGATATACTGGATCTGCCCATATCCCTGGGTCTCCATATGCCCAGGCACCAGGATGGTCCCAAGGCGGGAGCCGTCAAATCCCTCCAGCCAGAAATCCGCCGGTCGGGCGGCGGGGCTGGGACTCCACACAAACCGCCACACCCCATCTAAAGACTGACGCAGGGAGGTCTCTCCCCGCGCCAGCTCCTGCATGGAGGCATAGCACACATGGTCGGAATGAGCGTCCAACCGGTTTACACGGAACACAGCGGGGTTGGTCAGCCAGGAAAGCTCTGCGCGCATGATGGTGTCTCCTTAAATTTGGTATTCTTTTACCGTGCCCGCAGCCGGGGCCGGCAGTGGAACATGATGTGCAAGAACAGATGGAAGCGGCCGCACCCGTCCAAAGGGGCGCTTTTGTTCAGAGACGCGGACAGGGCGGACAAACTGCCGGTGGATATACACAACGGCATGAGGTCTGGCGTCATATAAATCAATATCGGCGCGCCGGGGCTTCCACATAAGCCGAGACCATGGAGGAATTTCCACATGATACCTTTTCCCGCTGCTTGCCCATGGCGGGTTTCTACAGCCTGCGAACGGCAAATGAGCCGTTCTTACGAGCGCACCCAATCTGTGCAAAAAGACCGATGATGGGTAAGACGGGCTGGCAGAAAGCTTTTGCAGTTTTAGCGACTTTTTATTTGATAAAATGGCGAAAAGTCTGTTGCTAAAGCGCCCAAATCCTACATGGCGTCGTCAATAAAAATATGATATAATCGTCCTCAAAGAAAAGGGGG
>CAJULJ010000100.1 GCA_910587395.1 uncultured Oscillospiraceae bacterium
GTGGACGTCCTCGCCGTCCAGCACCTGGCGGCGCTGCTTGTAGATGACCTCGCGCTGGGTGTTCATCACGTCGTCGTACTCCAGCACGTTTTTCCGGGTCTGGAAGTTCCGGGACTCCACTTGCTTCTGGGCGTTCTCAATGGCCCCGGACAGCATCTTCTGGTCCAGAGGGGTGTCGTCGTCCACGCCCAGGCGCTCCATCATGTTCTGGATGCGCTCGGAGCCGAACAGCCGGAGGATGTCGTCCTCCAGGGACAGGAAGAACCGGCTCTCGCCGGGGTCGCCCTGACGGCCCGCGCGGCCCCGCAGCTGATTGTCGATGCGCCGGGACTCGTGGCGCTCGGTGCCCAGGATGAACAGGCCGCCCGCCTCCCGGACCTTGTCGGCCTCCGCCTGCATGTCCGCCTTGAAGGCGGCCTCCGCCTCGTCGAAGGCCTTCCGGGCGTCCAGAATCTCCTGGTTGTCCGTCTCGGCGTGGCCGTCGCATTCGGCCAGAAGCTCGTCGCTCATGCCCTTCTTGCGCAGCTCCGCCTTGGCCATATACTCGGCGTTGCCGCCCAGCACGATGTCGGTGCCGCGTCCGGCCATGTTGGTGGCCACGGTGACGGCCCCGAGCTTGCCCGCCTGGGCCACGATCTCCGCTTCCTTCTCGTGGTTCTTGGCGTTGAGCACGTTGTGCTTGATACCCGCCCGAGTGAGCATTTTGCTTACCAGCTCGGAAATCTCGATGGACACCGTGCCCACCAGCACGGGCTGGCCCTTCTCGTGGCAGGCCTTGATCTGCTCCACCACCGCGCGGTACTTGCCCTCCTTGGTCTTGTACACCACGTCGGACTGGTCCACCCGGGCCAGGGGGCGGTTGGTGGGAATCTCCACGATGTCCAGGTTGTAGATGGTGCCGAACTCCTCCTCCTCGGTCATGGCGGTGCCGGTCATGCCGGACAGCTTGCCGTAGAGGCGGAAGTAGTTTTGGAATGTGATGGTGGCCAGGGTCTTGGACTCCCGGGCCACGGTGACGTGCTCCTTGGCCTCAATGGCCTGGTGCAGGCCCTCGTTGTAGCGGCGACCATACATGAGACGCCCGGTGAACTCGTCCACGATGATGACCTCGCCGTCCTTCACCACATAGTCGATGTCCCGCTTCATCACGCCCCGGGCCTTGATGGCCTGGTTGATGTGGTGGGACAGGGTGGTGTTCTCCGGGTCGGACAGGTTTTCCACGTTGAACGCCTGCTCCGCCTTGGCCACGCCCTGGGAGGTCAGGGTGGCGGTGCGGGCCTTCTCGTCCACGATGTAGTCCGCGTCGTCGGTGGTGTCCTCCTCCTCCTTGGCGTCCACGGCCTTCACCCGCCTGCACTTCAAGCGGGCCACAAAGTTGTCCGCCAGCTGGTAGAGCTGGGTGGACTGCTCCCCCTGGCCGGAGATGATGAGGGGGGTGCGGGCCTCGTCGATGAGAATGGAGTCCACCTCATCCACGATGGCGAACACGTGGCCCCTCTGGACCAGCTCCTGGGCATAGATGGCCATGTTGTCCCGGAGGTAGTCGAAGCCAAACTCGTTGTTGGTGCCATAGGTGATGTCGGCGGCGTAGGCCCGCTGCTTGTCCGCCTTGTCCACCCCATGGATCACCAGGCCCACGGTGAGGCCCAGGTACTTGTACACCTTGCCCATCCACTCCGAGTCGCGCTTGGCCAGGTAGTCGTTGACGGTGATGATGTGCACGCCCTGGCCGGTCAGGCCGTTGAGGTAGGCGGGCAGAGTGGCGACCAGGGTTTTTCCTTCACCCGTTTTCATCTCCGCGATGCGGCCCTGGTGGAGAATGATGCCGCCGATGAGCTGCACCCGGTAGGGGCGCATGCCCAGCACCCGGTCCGCCGCCTCCCGGCAGGCGGCGAAGGCCTCGGGCAGAATGTCGTCCAGCGTCTCGCCATCGGCGAGGCGGGATTTGAACTCAGCCGTCTTGGCGCGCAGGTCGTGGTCGCTGAGGGCGCGGTACTCGTCCTCCAGCGCCTCGATCTTGTCCACCGTGGCGGTGAGTGCCTTGACCTCCCGCTGGGAACGGGTGCCGAACACTTTTGAAAACAGACCCATAGCTATCTGTATCCTTTCTATCAATATCATACATAACGTACATGAAACCCATTTTAACTCGAATCAGTATATCACAACCCCCTGACAGAAAAAAGAGGAAATTGTAAATAATATGTGGGCTGGAAAAGCGGCTTTTGTTGTGGTAGAATGTTAGAAAACGATCTTTCGTCACGCCGCGCCCGTTTGCGCCGCGGCTCTTTCATTGAAAGGAGGTCTCTACATGCCCCGCCCTTTTGCGCCCCTCCGTCCCCCCGGCTTTCGGGCCGCCAAGGTCATCCGGCCCCAAATTGAATCAGGCCGCAGGGTGGTCGCCGTCAGCGATATCCACGGCAATCTGCCCTTCCTCAAGGGCGTGCTGAACAAGGTGCGGTTTACCCCGGACGATGTGCTCGTCATCGTGGGCGACCTGCTGGAAAAAGGGGAGCAGAGCCTCGCCACCCTCCGGTACGTGATGGAGCTGCAAATGTCCCACACCGTTTACACCCTGTGCGGCAACTGCGACTACATCGATCAGACCTTTTTGTCCGGCCCCGGCATGGACCGGCAGCTGTGGCCCGTCCTGAATGAGTTCTGGCGGGAGCGCTCAGTGCTGATGCAGATGGCGGCGGAGATCGGCGCGGTTCCCCGGCGGCTGGAGGACCTGCCCGCCCTGCGCGCCGCGCTGCTGGAGCGCTTTCCGGAGGAGACCGGGTTCCTGCTGGGCCTGCCCACCATTTTGGAGGCGGGGAATTTCCTCTTCGTTCACGGCGGCGTGCCCCGGGAGGACCGCTTTGAGGAGCTGGACGCCTACGACTGCATGAAAAACGACGACTTCCGGGGAAAGGGGCTCAGCTTCCACAAGTGGGTGGTGGTGGGCCACTGGCCGGTGACGCTGTACGACCCCGCCATCCAGTGTTCCGCGCCCCTCATCGACTATGACCGGCACACCGCCTCCATCGACGGCGGGTGTGTGCTTAAGCTGGACGGCCAGCTCAACGCCCTCATCATCCCGGATATCGGCGGGGAGGAGTTGAACTATGCCTGGTACGACGGGCTTCCCGCCGTCACCGCCCTGGACGCCCAGGAGGCGTCGGCGGACCCGGTGAACATCCGATGGTCGGACAGTGTGGTGGAGAAGCTTCGGGAGGAGGGGGACTGCGTCCTGGTCCGCCACCCCACATCGGGCCGGGAGCTGTGGCTCCCCTACGATTTTGTCTGCGTCTGGCGGGATGGGGAGACCCACACTGAGGACGCCACCGACTACCGCCTGCCGGTTTCCCCCGGCGATCAATTGGCCCTGGTGCGTGAAACCCGGCGGGGCTGTCTGGTCAAAAAGGATGGGATAACCGGTTGGTATCTCGGACGGATAAAATACAATGAGGAATGATTTTGACAGCGTACCGGAACTGTCTCCGGTACGCTGATTTCCGGTCCTTTATGGTTTTCAAAATCGGGAGCGGCGGTCCCTGCGTATCTGCCTGCGGGGATTTGAGGCGCCGTTCTGTAGGGGCTGGCCTGCTTATCGGGAGTTTTGATGTCCGCCATGGGACCGAATGGTTACAAAGGTGACAAAACAGCAACAGAATATTCCCATTAGTTACAGTTGGTTTACAATGTAGTTCTCTCCATTGACTTTCGACAAAATTCGACCTATACTGAATTGCAGCTGAGAGAACTATGGGAGTCGATCACACATGGATCAGGAACCAGACAACAATACAATCCCGGACAGCCCGGAAGAGTTCCGCATAACCCCGGACGAGCTGGAACAGGCCCTTTCCGCTGCCCCCGTCCGCGGGGTGCCCAAGCCCCTGTTTATCGCCGTGGCGGCGCTGGCCGCCGTATTGGGGATTCTGCTCGCGTGGCTGGCTGTCTGTACGTGGGGCTCCGCCCAGCAGGAATCTGAATTGCAGAGCCGGCTGGCCCGGCAGGAATCCGCCGCCCTTCAGCTTTCGGAAGAGCTGGAGCAGGCAAAGACCGCCTTGGCGGAGGCCCAGGACGAGCTGGTCCAGGCCCAGGACACCATTGATCTGCTGGCAGAGTATTCCGTGGCCGCTCCCGGCGGCACGGTGCCTGAGTACACCTCGCTCTACCCCGACCTATACGTCCCGGAGTGGACGGGGGAGACGGTGGACGGCGGAAAGGTCTGCTGCCTCACCTTTGACGACGGGCCCTCCGCCAACACCGACCGGGTGCTGGAAATTCTGGACCGATACGGGATCAAGGCCACCTTTTTCGTGGTGGGCAGCGCGGCCACCGGCGCGGCCGGTCAGCAGCGGATGAAAAACATCGTGGCCGCGGGCCATACCCTGGCCATGCACAGCTGGAGCCACGACTACAAAAAAGTTTATGCTTCGGTGGAGTCCTTCCTGGAGGAATTCAACAGCCTGTACAACTGGATTTACGAGGTCACCGGGGTATATCCGTCGGTGTACCGCTTCCCCGGCGGCAGCATCAACGGCTACGACCGGGGGGTGTACCAGGAGGTCATCGCGGAAATGACCCGCCGGGGGTTTGTCTATTTCGACTGGAACGCCTCCGCCCAGGACGCCACCGCCCACCCCCGGCCTGCCTGGGACATTGCCGCCGACTGCCTGAAGGGAGTGGGCAGGGATTTGGTCGTGGTGCTGTGCCACGACAGCGCCGCCCGAGGTACCACTGTGGACGCCTTGCCCGCCGTCATCGAGGGATACCAGAACGCGGGGTACACCTTCTCCGCCCTCCATCCGGGGGTGACGCCGGTGACGTTCGGCTACCCCGCGCCGAAATGACAAGCGGCCCGCCGGGCACCAGCCGGCGGGCTGTTTCCCGTCTTTATGATATAAGGTGGGCCGAAAATTTGCCCGGACTGTTGTACAACCCATCAAAAACCGCGGAAACGGGAAATTTTCCTTTACAAAATGGCTAAACTATGATATGCTTTGGCAGAACGCCCGGAAGGGTCCGCCCGCCTGCTTAGTTTTGGGACAAAGCCCGCTCCGCGCGGGGCTTTCACCCGCCCAGCACCCGGCGGCAGGGCAATATTTTTGAAAGGTGGAATCTCCCATGATCCGCAAAGACCAAAAGACCTCCGTGATCGAGGCCAACCGCACCCACGAGACCGACACCGGCTCTCCCGAGGTGCAGATCGCGATCCTCACCGCCCGCATCCAGGAGCTCACCGAGCATCTGCGGGTGCACATCCACGACAACCACAGCCGCCGCGGCCTGTACAAGATGATCGGCAAGCGCCGCAAGCTGCTGGACTACCTGGCGAAGAAGGACATCGAGCGCTACCGCGCCATCATCGCCAAGCTGGGCATCCGCAAGTAAGGTTTCAGCAGGGGCGGCGCGGGTCACCGCGCCGCCCTTGTCCCATGAGGAGGGATACACCCATGGAATTTTTACTGGAAGTTTTGGCGGAAACTATCGGAGAGGTCTTTTTGAACTGCGGTATCGAGTTTTTGAACTGCGGTATCGAGGCCTCCATCGACCATCGCCTTCCCAAGTGGCTGCGTGTCCTCATCCTGGCTGCCACCACACTGGTGTTCGCCGCCGTGTTCGGCATCCCCCTGATCGTAGGCATCGGCGCGCTCAGCCATACGCCGTGGATCTCCCTCCTCCTGTTCGCCCTGGACGGGGGCCTTGTTTTCCTATGTGCCTGCAAGGTCCGCAAGGTCCTGCGCACCCGCAAATAGTCCCATCCACCAAGAGCCGCGCTTTTAGCAGTTGAACATGGGTCCTGGCAACAGCCGGGGCTTATGTTCAAGTGCTAAGAGGTGTCGGCTCAAACGTCTATTTACAAAACGAAAGGAGCAACACCCAATGTCAACCGTCATCACCCACAAGCAATTTCCCAACGAGAAAACCTGGTCCATGGACCTGTGCGGCCGCCCGCTGAAGATCCAGATGGGCAAGGTGGCCGAGCTGGCCACCGCCTCCGCCATGGTCACCTACGGCGAGACCACCGTGCTGGTGGCCGTCACCGTCTCCCCCCGTCCCCGGGACGGCATCGACTTCTTCCCCCTGTCCGTGGACTTTGAGGAGAAGCTGTACGCCGTGGGCCGCATTCCCGGCTCCTTCATGCGCCGCGAGGGCCAGCCCTCCCTGCCCGCCGTGCTGGCCAGCCGCGTGATCGACCGCTCCATCCGCCCCCTGTTCCCCTACGACTTCCGCAACGACGTGGTGTGCACCGCCACCGTCATGAGCGTGGACCGTGACTGCTCTCCCGAGGTCACCGCCATGATCGGCGTGTCCGCCTGTCTGGCCGTGTCCTGCATCCCCTGGGCAGGCCCCATCGGCTGCGTAGAGATGGGCTATGTGGACGGCCAGCTGGTCTACAATCCCACCACCGAGCAGAAGCATAACTCCCAGCTGGACCTGACCGTGGCCGCCACCGCCGGCAAGGTCATCATGATCGAGGCCGGCGCCAAGGAGCTGCCCGACGCCATCATGTACGACGCCATCATCAAGGCCCATGAGGAGATCCAGAAGCAGGTGTCCCTCATTAACCAGATGGTGGCCGAGATCGGCAAGGAAAAGATGGCCTACGAGCACGCCGCCTTCGACCAGGAGCTGTTCGACAAGATCACCGCCGACTTCATGGACGAGGCCCGCGCCGCCATGGACACCGACGACAAGAACGTCCGGGAGGACCGCTGGAACGCCATGATTGAGAAGTGGCACGAGAAGTATCTCGAGGACCACCCCGACATGGACCAGTTCCTGGAGGAGATCACCTACAAGTTCCAGAAGAAGATCGTCAAGGCCTGGCTGCTGGAGGGCCACCGGGTGGACGGCCGCGCCAAGAACGAGATCCGTCCCCTGGCCGCCCAGGTGGGCGTGCTGCCCCGGGTCCACGGCTCCGGCCTGTTCACCCGCGGCCAGACCCAGGTGCTGTCCATCTGCACCCTGAACACCCTCTCCGCCGCCCAGAAGCTGGATACCATCTGGGAAGAGGAAGAGAAGCGCTATATGCACCACTACAACTTCCCCGCCTACTCCACCGGCGAGGCCCGGGCCGCCCGCTCCACCAACCGCCGGGAGAAGGGCCACGGCGCCCTGGCCGAGCGCGCCCTGGAGCCGGTTATCCCCTCCGCCGACGAGTTCCCCTACGCCATCCGCGTGGTGTCTGAGGTTTTAAGCTCCAACGGCTCCACCTCCCAGGGTTCCATCTGCGGCTCCACCCTGGCCCTGATGGACGCCGGCGTGCCCATCTCCGCCCCCGTGGCCGGCATCTCCTGCGGCCTGATTCAGGACGACGACGGCGGCTTCACCACCTTCATCGACATTCAGGGCGTGGAGGACTTCCACGGCGAGATGGACTTCAAGGTGGCGGGCACCAAGA
>CAJULJ010000101.1 GCA_910587395.1 uncultured Oscillospiraceae bacterium
CGCACTTATACACCGTTCCGGTGTCGTGCGCCCTGCCGGGGGCTTGTTGCGTCCTGCGGACGCGATGGGGAAGTACCTTCCCCAAACCCCTTGTGCGCCAGCAAAAACGAAACATCCGCTCTGCGTCTGTTCCGCTTCCGCTGGCCTGTTATCCCTGCTGCTGACTGCGGAGAAAGAAGGAAAGCCACATGGCGATTTTTCACTGTCCCATTCAAATCATTAAGCGCAGCATCGGCAAATCTGCTGTAGCTGCTGCCGCTTACCGGAGCGGCGAACGGCTGACAAACGAGTGGGACGGCATGACCCACGACTACACCCACAAAGGCGGTATTGTTCACACGGAGATCATGCTGCCCTCCCACGCCCCGCCGGAGTTTCAAGACCGCTCCACCCTCTGGAACTCCGTGGAGCAGATTGAGAAATCCAGTGATGCCCAGCTTGCCCGCGAGATCGAAGTTGCCCTTCCTGTGGAGCTGTCCCCCGCACAGCAGTTGGCCCTTGTCCGGGCATTCGTCAAAGAGAATTTTGTTGCTGCTGGGATGTGCGCCGACTTTGCCATCCATGACAAAGGGACGGGGAATCCCCACGCTCACATTCTGCTGACGATCCGGCCCTTGAAGCCGGACGGACGCTGGGGGCCGAAGTGTCGGAAGGTTTACGATCTGGACAGCCAGGGCAACCGTATCCCGGACGGCAAAGGCGGCTGGAAGAATCACCGGGAGGACACCACCGACTGGAACCATCGGGAGAACGCCGAGAAGTGGAGGGCGGCGTGGGCCGCTTACGCCAATCGTGCGTTGGAGGCGGCGGGCAGGCCGGAGCGCATCGACCACCGCAGCTATGAGCGGCAGGGTGTCGAAAAAATTCCATCAATTCACATGGGGCCTGCCGCCAGCCAGATGGAGCGCCGGGGCATCGCCACCGAGAAGGGGAACATCAATCGGGAGATCGCCGCTGACAATAAACTGCTGAAGGAGATCAAAGCCCGCATCACCCGGCTCTATAACTGGTCAAAGGAACAAGCCGAATCTGCTGTGCCCACCCAGGGCAAGGAGAGCATTGTCGCTAAGTTATGGCAGGCCCGGATGGACATGGCCGCTCCCTCTACCCGTACCGGCAAAATCAAGAAGCTCCAGGAGGATGCAAAGCTGTTCAGTCTGTTGCAGTCCAACGGTATCACGTCCATGCAGCAGCTTTATGAAAAAGTCTCTGCCATGAACAAGGACTATTACGATCTCCGTGGTCAGATCGTCAAAGCCGAACGCCGCATTGCTGTTCTGGATGAGCGTCTGCAAATGTGGGCGCAGTATCAGCAGTACAAGCCCATCCGCCAGAAGCAGGACAAGGTGAAACCGGGCAAACGGGAGAAATACCAGCAGGAGCATGAGAGTGAGTTAGCTGCTTTTGACGCTGCCGCTGATTTTCTGAAAGGGCTGAAAGAATCTGGCGAGGCGATCACGCCCAAGGCATGGCGGGCCGAGGTCACGAAGCTGACAGCACAGAAGGATTTTGATTATCAGAAAATGCGTGATATGCGGGAGGACATCAAAGCTGTTGAAAACCTCCGCAAGACCGCCGACCGGCTGGCCCGTGAGGGACAGCACCAGCAGAGGGAAACTGAACGATAATACTACGATTTTTACGAAAGGATTTTTGAATTATGGATATGAACCCGTGGGAACGCCGCCAGAAAATTTTGGAGGTTTTGTGCCTCCGGCGGCATGATACTTATGGCAATCTGGCGCATGAGTTTAATGTCAGCACCGGGACGATTCGCCGTGACATTGTGGTGCTGACCTGTTCCTATCCGATTGAAACGGTCAAGGGCGGTCATGGAGGCGTCAGAGTGGCAGAATGGTTCCACCTTGACCGCAGGGCACTGAACTCTGCGGAGATCACGTTTCTCCGCAGACTGGCGGAATCGCTGGACGGTCCTGATCTGGAAATGCTCAACCGGATCATCGCTATCTTTTCGCATTGAGGGAGGGCCGCTATGCGTGTGAGAATCAGCAGTATCAAAATCAACCCCGGACGGCGTGAAGCCGAACCAAAGGCCGTTGAGGAACTGGCCCGGAGCATCGCTGCCGTGGGCCTGCTCAACCCGATCACTCTCGACCAGCACAACACCCTGGTTGCCGGCCTGCACCGTTTGGAGGCGGCAAAGCTGCTGGGCTGGACGGAGATCGAGTGTACCGCTATCGGCATGAATACTGTCCAGGCGGAGCTGGCCGAGATCGACGAGAACATTGTCCGCACCCGGCTGAACCGGCGGGAGCTGTGCGAACAGCTTTTGCGCCGGAAAGAAATCTATGAAATGCTCCACCCGGAAACGAAAGCGGGCGCGGCACAGGCGGCGGGGATGAACCGCGCCATTGGCAATAACGTCAGTGCCAAATTGGCACCCACGACAAAATCTTTTGTGGAGGACACTTCCGAGAAAACCGGAATGAGCAAGCGGGCCGTCAGCCGTCTGCTTCAGATTGCCAATAATCTGACCGGCGATGCCAGGAGAATTGTAGAAGCCAACAACATGACCCAGGACACCGCGCTGAAACTCTCCCGGCTCCAACATGACGAACAGGTTGAAGCGGCCTCTATGCTGGCAGCCGGAACTATGGAATCGGTGGAGCAGTATCAGGAGTACCAGCGGGAGCGGCGAAGGGCAATCGCTATGTCCCGTCCGCTGTCAGACGATCCGCCTGTTGACACTCGGACGGAAGCCGAGAAAGAACAGGAAAAGCGGGAATCGCTGGACGGCCTTGTTCGTGAGTTTTGCCGGGTAGTTGAATATTTCCTCAACCAGATGAAAATGTACCAGGGCTGTGCGGACGCTTTTGCGGAAATGTCCCAGCCGCAGATCAGCCAAGTGTGGGACAGCGCCGCCGCCGTGGATATGGCAATCATCAGCTTTTCTAAGGCCGTAAAAGCTATCCAGGCAGAGAATGAAAACGGAGGACACGACAATGAAAACTGACTATATCACCAGCACTCCCACCCTGCCGCCCCACCTGGTTTACCCCCGGTTCCTGCTGGGGCTGAATATCCGGCTGACCGCCAAGGAGGTCTACGCAATCATGCTGGATATGATACTGAACTCCGAGGCCGCGCAGACCGACAAGCGCGGGCGGCGTTATCTGGCGTTCTACAACAAGACCATCGCGGAGATCATCGACCGTACTCCCAGCACCGTAGCGCAGTCCCTGCGGGAGTTGGAGGATGTTGGGCTGGTGGAGAAGAAACTGATAGCCCTCCACACCCCCTATCACATTTACATCAAGTTACCCGCAGGAGAAAATGAACCGTGATTGTCCACATGAACTATCAGCAGTACCGCACCGCCCGGAGGCTAGTACATAGCTGCTGTAACTATAACGGCGGGTGCTGTCTGCTCATGGACAACGGTGAGGAATGTGTCTGCCCGCAGAGCATCACCTACTCACTGATCTGCAAATGGTTCCGCGCCGCTGTATTGCCCCTGGACGGTGTACTGTACGCGGCGCTGTTCCCCCAGGGCGGTATGAAGGTGTGTGTCGAGTGTCGGGGGCTGTTTCGCCCTGGCTCCAACCGGGCGAAATACTGCCCCGCCTGTGCCGCCAAAGTCCACCGCCGACAGAAAGCCGCCAGCGAACGGCGGCGCAGGGCATCAGGCGTGGACAATTAGGATTTTGAAAGCCTTGCTATTCAAGGGGTTGCGGGCCGTGGTCAATAGGGGGGCTGATACATTTCATTCCCAAGTCCTAAAACGCCCCCCTAACGGCCCGCAACGGCCAATTCACGCAAAGGAGAAAGCTGCCTATGGCTGACAATCGCAAATATTACTACCTCAAGCTGAAAGAAAACTATTTTGACGATGATTCCATCGTCTTGCTGGAAAGTATGCAGGACGGTATTCTGTACTCTTACATTCTGCTGAAGCTGTATCTGAAATCGCTGAAACATGGCGGGCGGCTCCAGCTTGACGAGAGCATCCCCTACACCCCGCAGATGATCGCCACCATCACCCGCCAGCAAATCGGCACCGTGGAGAGGGCAATCAAGATTTTCTTGCAGTTGGGGCTTATGGAGCAGATGCAGGACGGGGCCTTTTACATGACCAACATCGAACTGCTGATAGGCCAATCCTCCACCGAGGGGGAGCGGAAAAGGCGGGCGAGACAGGCAAATCGGATTGCGCTGAATCCTGGTGGACGAATGTCCGCCCATTGTCCGGACATTCGTCCACCAGAGATAGAGAGAGAGTTAGAGATAGAGATAGAGATAGAGAAAGAGAGAGAGTTAGAAAAGGGACACGCCGCGCCCGCCGTTTTGGGCCGATACCAGAATGTTTTGCTGTCTGCTGGTGAACTGTCCGAGCTGCAAGCTGACTTCCCCACCGTCTGTCAGGAGTACATCGAGAGGTTATCCGAGTACATGGCATCCACTGGCAGGACGTACAAGAGCCATGCCGCCACCATTCGCCGCTGGATAGCGGATGACCGCCGCAAGGCCGCTCCCCCTGCCTGTAACCGGGATTATAGCGTAAAGGACGGTGACACAGTATGACGGAGATCCGCAAGGACGAGTATCTTGACCCCGCTGACGGCCTTATCCATTGCCGCAAGTGCGGAGGCCCCCGGCAGGCCATCATACCCGACCCGTTCAAGGGCGGCAGCTTCAAGCCCCGCTGCGCCTGCCCCTGCCAGCAAGAGGCGGAGCGCCGCCGCAGGGAGGCAGAGGAACGCCGCCAGCGCATGGAGCGCATCAGGCGGCGCAAGGCCCAGGGACTTCAAGACCGCTACCTCTACGGCTATACCTTCGCCAACGACAATGGCGAGAATCCTGTCATGGCGAAAGCCCACGCATACGTTGACCACTGGCCCCAGGCGTTCAAGCGGAACATCGGCCTACTGCTATTCGGGGACGTTGGGACTGGAAAATCCTTCGCGGCCGGGTGCATTGCAAACGCACTCCTAGAGGCAGATATACCCGTACTCATGACCAATTTTCCCACCATCCTGGCCCGCCTGTGCGGGACGTTCGGAGAGGACAGAACGGACTTTCTGGACAGCCTGGGGGACTATGACCTCCTGATTATAGACGACCTGGGTGCGGAGCGCAACACCGAGTATGCCCTTGAGCAGATGTTCAGCATCATCGACAGCCGGTATCGCTGTAACAAGCCGCTGATCGTGACTACGAATCTGAAGCTGGACGAATTGAAGCACCCGCGCGACCTCGCCCACGCTCGTATCTATGACCGGATTTTAGAACGCTGCGCCCCTATCCTTTTTGCCGGGAAGAACTTCCGGGAGGGCAACGCCGCCACCACCAAGGCGGCAGCGAGGCGCATCGTATCGCCAGAATAATTTTGAAAATTGAAAGGAGCCGCCTATGGCAAAAGCGAAGGAGCCTGTTATTACTGTCAGCACTGTGTTTGCAGGGAGGCAGACCGACAGGCAAGCCTTTATTGACTTAATCATACAGAAAAAAGAGATTGCTAAATCGCAAGTTGCGCTTGACATTAGCGCTCCTGCACGGTATAATGAAATCACTCCAAACTGCGGCATACACAGCGGAACGGAGGTCATAAATGAGGACTAACACTGTGTATGCTGAACCCTACCCGCAGGAGGTGAGAGCAGCTATCTATTGCCGCTTGTCCAAGGACGATGATTTGAGCGGCCCCAGCGCCAGCATCCAGAACCAGCGTGAGCTTTTGTGCCGCTACTGTGAGGAACAGGGGTGGCGTGTGGCAGGGATTTTCCAAGATGATGGATTCACCGGACTGAACATGGACCGCCCCGATTTTCAGAAGATGCTGGGAGCGGTGGAGCGCGGGATGTTCGATGTGATCCTGACCAAAGACCTTTCCCGCCTGGGACGGAACTACTTGCAGACCGGACAGTTGATCGAAGAATTTTTCCCCAGGAACAAGGTGCGCTATATCGCACTCAATGACGCAGTAGACACCAATATTGAGAACGATATAACCCCATTCCGCAATATTCTGAACGAAATGTATAGCCGGGATGTAAGCAAGAAAGTCCATTCGTCCTACCTGACGAAAGCCAAGTCCGGCAAGTTTACCGGATGCCTCGCCCCCTTCGGCTACAAGAAGGACCCGCTGGACAAGAACCGCCTTGTTATTGACGAGGACACAGCATGGATTGTCCGTAAGATTTACGACTATGCCCGCAACGGCAGCGGCCCCAACCGCATCCGGCGCAGACTGGAAGATGAAGAAATTCCCTGCCCCGCGTGGTGGAACCGTCAGAAGGGCTTGCGCGACCATGTGACCAAGTTTGAGCGTGAGAACCTGGAGCGCGGGCGGTTTATCTGGGACTTCACCACCATCAAGGAAATCCTGTCCAACCCCGTCTACATCGGCGCTATCGCCTCTCAGAAGGTCAACTACCGTTTCAAGATCGGCTGGATGGGCGATAAGAAGCGTGAGGAATGGATCATCGTTGAGGGGATGCACGAGGCCATCATCGACCGGGACACCTTCGACATTGTGCAGGAGAAGGTCAAGAGCCGGAAACGGGCGGACGCTTGGGGGAATTTCAGCCTGTTCGCTGGGCTGGTGAAGTGTGGACAGTGCGGCAGTACCATGAACATCCGCCGCGCCAATCAGAAGGGCAATGACAGGATTTACACCTGTTCCCGGTACAACAAGTACGGTAAGGCCCACTGTACCCAGCACCGCATCAAGTACGATACCCTCTATGCCATCGTGCTGGAACAGATTAGAAGCTGTGCGGAAAAAGCCCTGGCCGATGAACAGGAGGCCGCTGCCCAGCTTCGGGAGAACTGCCAAGCGGACGAGCAGGCCGAGCGGCTTCTGATCGAGCAGAGCATAGCCGAGGACAGTGAACGGATTGACGCATTGGAGCGCATCATCAGCCGTGTGTATGAGGATATGGTTGCGGGCCGCATCACCGAGGACAACTTCAACCGCATTCTGGAACGCAGCCAGACGGAGCAGACCACGCTGAAAAACCGTGTGATGCTCAACCGCCAGCGACTGACCCAGCAGGACCAGGAGCAGGAGGACAACACCCGCTGGCTGGAGATCATCAAGGACTATGCGGACATTCAGGAGTTGGACGCTGTGACGCTGAACCGGCTTGTGCAGAAGATCGTCATTCATGAGGACATAGATAGTGATACCACCCGGCAAACTGTGGAGATTCATTTCAACTTCAACAATCAGGCGGACAAACGCCGGATTGTGCGAGAAAAGTAACTAAATATCGCCTTTTTCACCTGGACAGCAGGGGAATCAAGGGTAAACCGTAAGGTCATGCCGCCGCCCGCCGTGGGCTGTTTCACCAATTTTGGAATGAAACAGCTCATGGCGGGCGGCGGCGTGGCCCTGATTGGTATGCAGCTCATCCCCCTGC
>CAJULJ010000102.1 GCA_910587395.1 uncultured Oscillospiraceae bacterium
GGCTTCCCCGAAAAAGTATCCGATTGGACGGTCATTTACTTTTACCCCAGACACATCAAAGTGTGCCTGGGGTACAGCGATAAGCCTATAAATGAAATCCAATCCCTTTCGGGAAAGCCTGTAAAAATTCAGATAAAAATTACCTATTAGTTGCTGTTGTACATAGTGTAACTCTGCCGGGAAGAATTGTCAAGGCAAAATTTAATGCCAAGTGAATCAACGCGAGCAGATGATTCAGTAGCAAAGTGTGACAGAAGTTAAAGCAATCAAACAGATAGTATGGGTCAGCGGAATGAATAATACCCAAGCAAGCGCAATGGAAACCACAAGCCAAAATCATAATATGAGTAATCAGTAAAATGGTGGCAGAGATATTTCCATACTTAATTTACTGCAATCCGACTTGACTATCTTGAACATATCTTGTAAAATATACACAGTAAAATTGATTTATTTGGGCAAATTTTTAAATAGTAGAAGCAAAAGAGAGGTACTAGAATGGAATATGCTGTTGATCGGTACGTACTTGGCCACGAAGATTCGGCTCAGATTACAAAAGGAGTTTTCCTACCCGTTTGGTGCCGAGGACTCCGGCAAAGGTTGGTTTCCTGTCCTCTCCGCTCCAATGCGTCCATCCGCTCCCAGCTTGGTCTGGGTCGGCGTTTGGGTCTTGACCTGCGCGGTTCACGAATGCACCAAATCTATAATATTGAGTGGGTATTTCCCCGTAAAGCACCCATCGCAGAAGCCGCAGGCGGCATCGGGCGCGATTTTGTGCAGTGATTTCAGGCTGAGAAAGCCCAGGCTGTCCGCCCCGATCTGTTTCCGGATATCCTCGCCGGAATGCTGGCAGGCGATGAGCTGGTCGTTGTCCGGGATGTCGGTGCCGAACCAGCAGGGGGAGACGAAGGGCGGCGCGGAGGAGCGCAGATGTACCTCTCTGGCCCCCGCCTCCCGCAGCAGGGACACGATCTGCCTGGAGGTGGTGCCCCGGACGATGGAGTCGTCCACCAGCACCACCCGTTTCCCCTCCACACAGTGCTTCAGCGCCCCCAGCTTAATGCGCACAGCCTCCTCCCGGTGGCCCTGGCCGGGAGTGATAAAGGTACGGCCGATATAGCGGTTTTTCACCAGCCCCACCCCGTAGGGGATGCCGGATTCCTCCGCGCAGCCCATGGCGGCGTCCAACCCCGAATCGGGCACCCCGATGACCACATCTGCCTCCACCGGGTGCTCTTTGGCCAGGAAACGCCCCGCCAGGCGGCGAGCCTGATGGACGCTCTGCCCGCAGATGGTGGAGTCGGGCCGGGCAAAGTAGATGTACTCAAAAATGCATAAGTGGCCTTTTGCCCCGGCGGGCTTCTGGACGGTGCGTACCGCGCCGTCCTCCACCGCCACGATTTCGCCGGGGCCCAGATCCCGCTCGAATTTCGCCCCCACCGCGTCCAGGGCGCAGCTCTCGGAGGCGAACACTACCGCCTCTCCCCGGCGGCCCATGCACAGGGGCCGGAATCCCCAGAGGTCCCGGGCGGCCACCAGCTTCCGGGGAGACATGACGATGAGGGACCAGGCCCCCCGCAGCCCCTTCAGCGCCTGGCACACCGCCTCCTCCACCGAGGGACAGCGCAGACGGGCCTGGGCGATGGCGTAGGCGATCAGTTCCGAGTCGCTGGTGGTCTGGAAGATGGCACCCTGGTACTCAAATCTGGTGCGCAGCTCATCCGCATGGGGCAGGTTGCCGTTGTGGGCCAAGGCCAAGGTCCCCTTGACGTATTTCAGCGTCAGGGGCTGAGCGTTCTCCCTCCGGGTCCCCCCGGTGGTGGAGTAGCGCACGTGGCCCACGGCCATGGTTCCGTTCAGCTCATCCAAGATTTGCGGGCGGAACACCTCTCCCACCAGACCCACATCCTTGTGGAAGGACAGTTCCCGGTTGTTGATGGCGGCAATGCCGCAGGTCTCCTGCCCCCGGTGCTGGAGGGCGTACAGCCCGTAATAGGCGGTGCGGGCGCAGTCCCCGGCTGGGTCGTAGACGCCGAACACGCCGCACTCTTCATGAAGCTCCAATTCGAACACTCCCTTGTGTCAACGCCCACAGGGCAAGGGTGACAGGCCCTTGCCCTGCGGTTTTTTATTCCTCGCCCTGGAGGGCATCATAGCCCCGCTCGTTGGTGCGAACTTTGACAGCCTGCTCCACACCGCAGACGAAAATCTTGCCGTCGCCGATGTGGCCGGTATACAGCGCCTTGCGGGCGGTGTCCACCACCTGGGCCACCGGCACCTTGGACACCACCATGTCCACCTGGAGCTTGGGCAGCAGGTTCATGGACAGGGGCACGCCCCGGTAGTACTCCGTGCGGCCCTTCTGAATGCCGCAGCCCAGCACCTGGGTGACGGTCATGCCGGTGACGCCGATGTCGTTCATGGCGGCTTTGAGCTGCTCGAACTTGGCCTGGTTGCACATCACCGTCACCTTGGACAGCTTCACGTCGGACGCGGGCATGGGGGCGGACACCAGCTGGACGGGCACCGCCTCGTCCACGCTCCTGCCGCGGCTCTCCGCCGCGGGTTCGGGGAAGGCGTTGGCCCCAGGCATGGCCGTCAGAGTGGTGGTGGGCATGAAGTCGGCGTAGGCGGAGGGCAGGCCGTGTTCGGTGGAGTCCAACCCGGCGATCTCCTCCTCGGCGGACACCCGCAGGCCGTTGGCGGCGCGGATGAGGTTGAACACAATGGTCATGGTCACTACGGTATAGGCGGCAATGGCCAGCACACCCAGGCACTGGACGCCCAGCAGGCGGACCCCGCCGCCGTACAGCAGCCCGCCGTCGGTGGCCAGCAGGCCGGTGAGGACAGTGCCCGTCAGGCCGCAGCAACCGTGGACCGCCACCGCGCCCACCGGGTCGTCGATGTGGAGCCTGGTGTCAACGGTTTCCACCACGACCACCACCAAAATGCCGGTGACCACGCCCACCCCGGCGGAGCCCAGGGCGTCCAGGCTGGCGCACCCGGCGGTGATACCCACCAGCCCCGCCAGCGGGGCGTTCAGGCACATGCCCACGTCGGGCTTGCCGTTCTTAATCCAGGTAAACAGCATACAGGCCACGGTGGCCGCGGCGGGGGCAATGGTGGTGTTGCCCAGGATCTGGGCCATCTGGGCGGTGTCGGAGGCCGCCGCGCCGTTGAAACCGTACCAGCAGAACCAGAGGATAAAGGTGCCCATGGCCGCTAAGGGGATGTTGTGGCCCAGGATGGCCCGGGAATTGCCCTTTTCATCATACTTGCCGATGCGGGCCCCCAGCAGGATGGCCCCGATGAGGCCGGAGATGCCCCCCACCATGTGGATGACGGCGGAGCCGGCAAAGTCGATGAAGCCCAGTTTCGCCAGCCAGCCCTGGGCGTTCCACACCCAGCCCGCCTCGATGGGGTAGACCACGGCGGAGATGACGGCGGAGTAGATGCAATAGCTGGAGAACTTGGTACGCTCGGCCATGGCCCCGGACACGATGGTGGCGGCGGTGGCGCAGAACACCAGCTGGAAGAAGAAGTTCGACCAGTCAAAGGCGTAAAAATCGGTGAACATCTGGTACTCCGGCATCCCAATGAGCCCAAAGAAATAGTTTTCGCTGTTCATGATGCCGTAGCCCAGGGCCACAAATACCACGGTGCCGATGCAGAAGTCCATCAGGTTTTTCATGATGATGTTGCCCGCGTTCTTGGCACGGGTGAAGCCCGCCTCTACGGCGGCGAAGCCGCACTGCATGAAGAACACCAGGATTGCTCCTACCAGATACCATACTGACATATCCATTACAATTCCTCCCTTAAAACAGATGAGGGCGCGCCCGCTCCCGCAGACACGCCCCCTTGCGCGAACAGGAAAAGCGCCGGGAGCGGTGAAGCTCTCCGGCGCCTTTGCCTGATGGGGGCAGTATAGACTCGATTTTGCAGGGTGTCAAGGCCTCTGAATCATTTTCAGAAAGAATTGAGAATATTTCTCAAAACATCAAGTGATTTTATGCAATTTTAACCTTGCGATTCTGCGTTAATGATGCGAGATGACAGGCCTGCTATGTGTTAGCGCCGCCCTCCGTCTGGCGAAGGAGGCCCCCAGGAGGATTTGGGGTGGAAATAAATCAACAAGAAGAATCACGACAAGGAGAGGACACTCCCAGAAAAATGGGAACGCTTTGGAAAAGTTCAGATTCCGAAAAAGCTGATGGGAAAAATTTACCCCGCTGTAATCATAGAACCCCTTCTACTGCAAGACTAAGCACCTTCAAAAAGTTCAAATATTTGAAAAGTGTGCGACAGATTTTTGCCGGTTTTTGCTGGATTTTTCTCTGTCAATAGCTTTCAAACCCGGTTCAAAGCCGCTCCTCAAAACCGTGAAGCCATGTCGGCCCCTGTGAGGGCTTTTGTATCCCTCCCGCGGGCTGGGTGATATCCGTACACCTCCGAGGAAGTGAAACGCGGTGTTGGGGCCCCTGTGCGCGATTGTAGCGAGAAGCAGGTTTGCCCCTGATTTTAACGATAGAGCAGCCGAGAATACGGGGAGGCTGGGACAGTTCACCCAGTCTCCCCGTATTCTCGTCCCTCCAATCAGCGGATTTTCCGAAGGATTTGCGTCCGGCAAAACGCCCAGGGCAAAGGGCAATGCAGAGGTTCGATTTTTGTGCAGGATAAAGCGGTGACATCACCGCATTTCACATCGGCCCGCAGTGTGGGCCGGAAGTACAGAGAACGAAATGATTTTGACTCTTTGCAGTCTGTTTTCAAGGATTTGACATGACTCCGATTTTGGGCACCTGCGCCAAGGGTGGCTCCTTGTCCAGTGGAAAGCCCCGCTGTTAAGCCGTTTTCAATGGCTCAGATGTGGCTCCGCAGAAAAAATTTGATAATTTTTTGATAATTCCGGCTGCTTAGGGTGGCTATTTGATTGAAACCGTGGTATGATATGCCGTTCCCGAAAAAATGGATTTGGAGCAAGCTGACAGGCAGAAAAAGCCGATGGACCACCTCAAAAAATGGACCGCAGTAAACAATAAGTGGTTTTCTCTGTGCCGACCTAAACGTGTGTGCGAATTGCACCAGTGTTATCAAAGAGAAGGCTTGTCGGGGAAAATAAAAAAGATGTGTCTAAAGTGATAATTCTCACCGTTCTCGGCAGCTATTCCCGCCAGGGTGTGGTATGGTGTGTCGCTACAAAGGAGGTGGGAAAATGCGCAAGACACTGGAGAATCTCTACTATGGCAACATCACACCCGGCGAACAGCAAATGGCACCAGACTCGGAGCTGAAGCAGGCGGTGGACCGTGTCTCCCGCTACGAAAGCCAGCTTACAGAGCAGTTGAACGAAGCCGAGCGGATGATCCTTGAAAAACTCATCCGGTCACAGCACGAGATTGACAGCATCACAGCCGTGGAAAATTTCATTCTGGGTTTCCGGTTGGGAGTTCGAATGATGGCTGAGTGCATGGACGGCAGTGATGGTGCCATCCGGGAGGTGACCGACCATGGCTAAAAAGCGGGCCAACGGCGAAGGCAACATCCGCAAGCGCAAAGATGGCCGTTGGGAGGGCCGCTACACAGCGGGCCACGACCCGGACACTGGCAAAGCCATCTACAAAAATGTGCTGGCGAAAACCCAGAAGGAGTGCAAGGAAAAGCTGGCGGCGGCGCTGGAGCAGGCCGGAAAAGTTGATGCCAGCAAAACCGGCCAATTCACGGTGGGCCAGTGGGTGGAAACCTGGTTCGAGAACTACGCCAAACCCTCCATCCGTGAAACCACCGCCTCCTATTACAAAAACTACATCGACAAGCACATCGTGCCAAACATCGGCAAAATCAAGCTGAATAAACTCACCACTCTGGACATCCAGAAGTTTTACAACAATGCCAAGACCAAAGGCCGGGTGAAGCGGTACGAGGGTATGAAAGACCTGAGCCTGAGCGCCAAAACTATCCGGGGCCTCCACGCCATGCTCCGACAGTGCTTGGACCAGGCAGTCCAGGAGCGGCTGATCCCCTACAATCCCGCTGCCGGGTGCAAGCTGCCGCCGAAGGAGAAAACGGAGATGCGCACCCTTCCAGCAGAGAAAATCAGCTCCTATCTCGCCGCCGCACAGGAACACGGTGTTCTCCCCATGTTCTACCTGGAGCTGACCACAGGCATCCGGCGCGGCGAACTGGTGGCGCTCCTCTGGGATGACCTTGACCTGGAAAACCGGACCCTGAACATCTCCAAGTCCGCTGGACGGATCAACGGGGAAGTGAAGGTAACCCAGCCCAAGACCGCCAACTCGGTGCGGACTATCTTCCTGCCCGAAGAAACCGTAGCTCTGCTGGTCCAGGAACACACCAAACACCCCGGCAATCCGATTATGTTCCCCTCCCCAGTAACGGGTAGACTCTACGGCCCGGACTGCATCGGGCGGTTGCACAAAACTCTGCTAAAAAAGGCGGGAATCACCGAAAAAATTCCCTTCCACGGACTGCGTCACCCAAATGTCAAGCCCAAGACAAAATTTTTATTTAACTGGGCACAGGCATATGATATTATCTCACCCAATACTACTATTCTATAATGACTTGTAAAATCATATGTTCAGAGAATTCTCTTGTAAATAAATTATCTTTGGATCTATTATCTTATATTCAGTCTCTCCGGTCAGTTTTTTGTGCATATCTAATGCTCCAAGACTTGCCATCTCAGAAAGAATTCCAGAGGCCACATCAATATTTATCTCATTGTTCTTTGCAAAATCTTCTACCGAAATATTTATTCCATTATTCTGTATAAGCGCATGGACATAGTGACCTTTTTCTGGATATGCATCCTCACAAGTAGTTTCACAAAACTCATGAAGTGCTTTGTTAAAAACTTGTTTAGTAATTTTATATGCTGTAGCATTTACGGACCTAGCAGTATGTCTCACAATAGTATTGCATAAACGAATCATATGTCTAGGATTCTTAAATGAATACTTTACAATGACTTTGTCAATATCAATTAAGTCCTTTTCGCAAAAAATTTGCAAACTATCTACTTTTTTATTGTTATATGTCATTAAGCGGAGTTTATACATCTTTTCTATATCGGAATCATTCCATTCTATAACATACGGTCTAGGACGGGTTCTGTCTGACCTTATTTCCATCTTCAGTTTTCTGCTTGTATCTTTAAGCTTACATGGCGTCGTCAATAAAAATATGATATAATCGTCCTCAAAGAAAAGGGGGG
>CAJULJ010000103.1 GCA_910587395.1 uncultured Oscillospiraceae bacterium
AGGCATCGTCCGCCATGTTGTCGTTCTTGATCTTCCCGGCGCTGCCCTCATAGTTCACATTGTAGGGCGGGTCCGTGATGACCAAATTGGCCTTGCGGTCGCCCATGAGCAGGGCGAAGGTCTCCGCCTTGGTGCTGTCGCCACAGACCAGCCGGTGCCGCCCCAGCGTCCACACATCCCCGGCCTTAGTGATGACCGGGGCCTTCAGCTCGGCCTCCACATCGAAATCATCATCCTTGACCTTGCTCTGCTGGGCATCCTTGAACAGCGAATCAATCTCCGCAGGCTCAAAACCAGTGAGGGACACATCGAAGTCGGCTCCCTGGAGGTCGGCGATGAGCAGGGCCAGCTTGTCCTTGTCCCACTCGCCGGAGATTTTGTTGAGGGCGATGTTGAGAGCCTTTTCCTTCTCGGCGTCCATCTCCACCACCACGCACTCCACCTCGGTGATGCCCATGTCCAGCAGCACCTTCAGCCGCTGGTGTCCGCCCACGACAAAGCCGGTGGTCTTGTTCCAGATCACCGGCTCCACATAGCCGAACTGCTCGATGGAGCGTTTCAGCTTTTCATATTCAGCGTCCCCCGGCTTGAGGTCCTTCCGGGGATTGTAGCCGGCGGGAATCAAATCCGCCGTGTGTTTTCTCTCGATTACCATGCTGGACTCCCTTCTCAAATTTTACCTTTCCGGGCCCGGAGCAGCCGCTCCATAACATCGTCCTGGGGTGTGGCTCCGCCGTACTCTCCAGCGCAGTTCTCCTTGACGATTTGGTAAATCTCCATCCACAGCCGGTTGGTCTGGGACATGAAATTCTGGCTCATAGCCACATAGGGGCTTTGGATGGCGTTGCCGGTGGTGGGATGCTTGGCGAGGAAACCGTACTCGGTGATGGCCTCCTCACACTGAATCCACCGGGCCACGCTCATAGAATACCGCTCCAGAAGCTGCGGGGACACCAACGAGGCACACTTGCGCTGGGCCAGCCAGTTCCAGGTGGCCTCGTAGATGTCGGCGGCGATGAGCGGCTTGCCGTCCTTCTGGGTGGCAGACAACATGGCGGAGGGTTTGGGCATGGGCTGGCCCTCCAGATCGGCGGCGGTGTCGAAGTCGGTGACGGTCAGCCGCCGCCTGCCGGGGTTGCCCTCCGCGATTTTATCCGCCAGGGGCTTTTTCTTGGCTCCCGCGCCCACACGAGCGCCGCCCCGGTTGGTGCTGTCTTTCGCCATGAAAACACCTCCGTTCTGGCGTGGGGTATATACCCCGTTTGAAACCGCGATTTTGCGCAAATGACCCCGCGCCGTTCCCCACGGGGCAGGGCTGTAGAGATTTGACCCGCCCCTGGGGTCAGTAGGTGTACTCTTTATTCTGCGGCCAGCGATCACCCATCTCCGCTGTGATGCGGGAGTGGCATGGTTTGCACAGCGCCATGAGATTGTCCTCCGAATGGGTGCCGCCATGGGACAGCGGAACGATGTGGTGGATTTCCTCGGTAGGGGTGAGGATGCCGCGTTTGTAGCACTCCTCGCAGAAGGGATGGGCGGCGGCGTATCGGTCGCGGATGCGCTGCCACGCTCTGCCGTAGCGCCGCTTGGTGGCGGGGTCCCGCTGGTAGCGTTCGTAGCGGCGGTTCTCCTGCTTGGCGTGTTCCTCGCAGAACCGCCCATCGGTCAGGTTGGGACAGCCGGGGAAACCGCAGGGGTGCTTGGGCATCTTCGGCATGGTGTTCACCTCCATTGGGGCAAAAGAAAAGCCACCGCAGGATGTTGGTCCCACGGTGGCGGTCCTCTATGCTGTTTTGCTGATTCTAATCTTACCAGATGACGGGAGTGGCTTTCAATGGTCTTTAGTGGTCAATTTTTCATTTGGCCTTGATTGCGAGAGAAACATCCCCATCATCGTCAATGACAAGCTGGATGGTCTTGAGGTATCTGCTGTAGAACTGCTGCCGCTCCGCAGCGGTCATGTCAATGCGTGTGGCCCGGAGAGCCTCGTCAAACATGGCGTTCAGATTGAGACGGACGGCCCGTTCCATGTAAAGACGCATTTCACGGAAAAGGGCCTGTGTTTTCAGCTCCTCCGAATTGCCGGAATAAAAGTCATCCAGGTAGCAATAGAAAATCCCATGCTCTGCCAGAGCCGCTTTGAGGTCAGGGCCGCACTTGTCATGTTCCACCATCACCAGGAACCGGGCTTTCGGAAGGGATGAGATCAAAGCCCAATAGTCGGAATCGCTGGAAACAAGGACGAAGGAATCTACTGTGTTCTCATAGAACTCCTGTCCGACCCGCATAGCCAGTCGCATATCCACCAGGGACTTGTCCTGCTTGACCCGCTCAATTTCGATATGCTCCACTGGGATCGTTGTAAAACGTTCCAGCAAGTCCCAGCCGGAGGAGGTGTGGATATCATCGAAAAGAATGATGGATGCAATTTTGTCCGTATAGTTGTGGCTCAGGCCCCGAAGGGTGGCGCTCAGTTTGTAGGGGTCCACATTCTCACAATCCACAACAATGACAACTTTCTCCCCCTCGTCAATGAAGTCATAAATGTTGCCCTTGATAAGACTCCCGGCATCGGATACTTTGCCGAGGTCGGTAAACTCGTCCAAGTGCCATTGATAGAGCAAAGTCACAAATTTTTTGTCGCTGTAGAGGATATTTCCCTCGTCCTGGGGAATCCAGCTGATGTACATTTGGTAAGGATAAAACGAAAGTCCATTGTAGTAAACCGCCGCAGCGTCCTTTGTGGATTCTTCACGGAGGCCGTCAGGCATAATAAACAATTCCCGAACATACTGCCAATTCAGCCAAAGAGGAAAAAGATTTTTACAATTATTGATTCGGTCGGAAATAATTCTGTTGATTTCAACAATGTGGCCCGAAAGCTGTGTGCTGGATTTCTTTACAAAATTGATGCCGTCTGCGGATAGCTGGCTGATAGATTCCGCTGGCACGAATTGCGGCAGGCTCAGAATGGATTTGAACTCTGTCCGCATTTTATCATTGATGTATTTGAAATTTCGTTCTATGGACGTTCGTACAATGCATAAATGGCGGATAATTCTGGCGTTTTTATCTAAATCAAGTTGTCGGTACACATCGATCTGCGGCGGTTCATGCTCATTTTCAAATATGCGTTTTGGGACGCCTATCAAGTAGGCCACTTTTGATACAATTTCATAGGTGCTGTCTTTGTAGGTGATTCGCTCTGTACGATTCTGTTCATGGGCCATTTCAGTCATTTTGGACGCTCCTTTTTTACAGATTTGGCTTTTTACCGCCGGGTAGCAGAAAGCCCACCAAGCACTCTGCCTTTTGGTGGGCCTTCTGGGGTGCGGTTGCCGAAGTTTAGTATACCATACCGCCCCCGGCGTTATCAAGTTCTATTGAACGGCAAAGGACGCTTTATTCAATGCCAAGGATGGCCTTGACCTCCTCCAGCGCCTTGCCGTGGATTCGATACAGCCAGCGCAGGTCGTAGCCCATTTCCACCGCAATCTGCTCCCAGCTCTGGAAACACAGATACCGCTTTTCCAGGACGGTTTGGTATTCGGGACTGTCCACCGCTTTGATGGTCTTGGAGAGGCTGCGCTTCAAATCGACCAGTGTGTCGATGTCATTGTTGATTTCCGCTTGGAGGTCGATGATCTTGGCAATGACATCCTCCATGGACGAGGTGGCATGGTTGGGATTCCGGGGCATCCCGGTCAACGTAGAGGTGGCCTTGGTCGCCAGATCGTTGAGCGCTGCCACCTGTTGGATCTTGCTGTTGATGCGCTGGTCCAGGAACTTGGCCTGAGAGAGATATTCTTTTACTGTCATTTCTTTCGTTTCCATTGCTACACCTCCAGATTCGCTTTCACCGCATCGATCAATGCGGACTGTGTTTTCTCCTTCCTGCTTAGAGCGGACATGATCCGCACGTCAATCGTGTCGGCGGCGATGATGTGGTGGATGATGACCGTGTCTGTCTGGCCCTGCCGCCACAGGCGGGCGTTGGCCTGCTGGTAAAGTTCCAGCGACCAGGTCAGCCCGAACCAGACCAAGGTGGAGCCTCCGGTTTGGAGATTCAATCCATGTCCGGCAGAGGCGGGGTGGATGAGTGCCACAGGCAGTTCCCCACGGTTCCACCGGGCGATGCTCTCCGATGTGTCCAACGGAGAAAACGGGATGTGGAGTTTGTGAAGCCGCTTTTCGATTCGCTCCCGGTCATGCTGGAACCAGTAGGCCACCAGCACCGGCTTTCCGTTGGCGGCTTCGATAAGGTCCTCCAGCGCGTCCAGCTTGCGGTCGTGGATGGGGAACACGCGCTTGTCCTCGCCGTAGACGGCCCCGTTCGCCATCTGGGACAGTTTGTTGCCGAGAGCCGCAGCGTTCCCGGCATCCACTTCCTCGCCGCCCAAGGAAACCACCAGCTCAGAGCGCATGGTGTCGTAGGTCTGTCGCTCCCGCTCGGAGAGGGTAACTCGTACCTCGTTGAACACGCACTCCGGCATCTGGAGGTGGTCGGTGGCCCGCATGGAGATGGTGATGTCGGAAATTTTCTCGTAGATGGCCTCCTCCGCTCCGGGGAGGGGCTTGTAGGAGAACACCACCTGTCCATTCCGCTTATCCGGCTGGAAGTACCGGGCGCGGTAGTGGGTGATGTACCGACCCAGCCGCTGGCCCATGTCCAAGAGGTGGAACTCCGCCCAGAGGTCCATCAGCCCATTGCTGGAGGGTGTGCCAGTCAACCCCACGATCCGCTTGACGCCGGGGCGGACTTTGAGAAGGCTGCGGAACCGTTTTGCCTGATAGGATTTGAAGGAGGACAGTTCATCGACCACCACCATGTCGTAGTCGAAGGGAAGGCCGCTGTCCTCAATGAGCCATTGGACGTTCTCCCGGTTGATGATGTACACGAAGGCCCGCTGGTGCAGCGCTGCCTTCCGCTCGATCTCGCTCCCCACCACCAGCGACCAGGACAGGCCCCGGAGGTGGTCCCACTTCTTGATCTCAGAGGGCCAGGTGTCCCTCGCCACCCGGAGCGGGGCGATGACCAGCACCTTCCGAATGAGAAAGCTGTCCAGGCATAGGTCAAAGAGGGCGGTGAGGGTGATGACACTCTTCCCAAGACCACAGTCAAGGAAGATGGCGGAGGCGGGGTGCATCAGGAGGAAATTGGTCGCATAGGTCTGGTATTCATGAGGACTGTATTTCATTGAGGACGCCTCCGATCTGCTCCGGCCTGTCGACGCAGTACACCGAAAAGCCTAGAGCCTCGATTTGATTTTTCCGCCTTACCTGCAGCGGACGCATTTTCTTTCCAGGGGCTTTCAATTCCACAAAAGCCGCCTTTTTTCCGGGGAGCAGCACAACTCGGTCGGGTACCCCGTCGAACCCCGGACTTACGAACTTCAAAGCCAGCCCGCCCATCAGGTGAACTGCCTGCACGAGCTTGCGCTCGATTGTTTTTTCTGCTGCCATAGTTCCTCCCAAAAATCGGAACAGTGTAGGTCGTGACAGTTAATTCTATAAACTGTCTTATAGGCCATATTTTTTAACCTATAAGAATTTTAGTAAAATGACTATCACGACCTACACGCCCCTTAGTTCAAGAAGTCATCAAAAGCCGCAAAATCGCGGTTTTTCAGCTTGAGGCCATGCACGATGACTCCCTTGTTGGTTCGACTGCGTGTATATCCCGCCGCATCCAGCGCGGCATAGAACTCTGCCGTACTGCGAAAAAACTCCCCGGTATCGGCGCAGTAGGTACGGTACGCCTGATAAAGTTCGCCGGATTTGGCAGTCATGTCGGGGCCAGCTTCGCAGTTGTCCGTAACGAAATGAGCCAGCCAGTCGTTCTCCTCTCGGTACTTGGCGATAGCCGTTTCCACCACCGGGGGCAGGGCGATATGGAACCCCAGGTCAATGACCCGCTTGGCCCCCTCGATCATCCAGGCGAGGATAGCGGGACCGGCGTTCTCGTAGAGGTACTCGGCGTAGTTCTTGATGTCGCCGCTCCCGGTGATCCGGGCGTTGAACGGCACCACGATGAGCCGCCGCCAGGTACCGGCATCAATAGCGCCCACCTTGGGCAGATGGTTGGTATACAGCACCAGGGTATGGCTGGGGACAAAGCTGAAGGGGTCCTTGTACTTCTTTTCCGCATAGACTTCATCGGTGGAACACATTTGTTTCACCGTGGCAGTGTTCAACCGGGTGCCTTCCTCCAGCTCGGCGGCGATGACCAGCCGCTTGCCCTTCAGCTCCGCCATCTCCGGCTTGATGTTGCGGCGGTTGCCCACGGTCAAAGCGTCCGAAGACACGTTGCCGCTGTAGGTTCCCAGCACACGGGCCAGGGTGTTCCAGAAGGTGGATTTGCCGTTGGCCCCGCAGCCGTAGGCGATGATCATCTGCTCGATGAACACTTTCCCGATGCAAGCGGTCCCGGCCACGAGCTGCACATAGTCCATCAGCTCCCGGTCGCCGCAGAACAGGAGGTCGAGTTGTTTCTGCCACAGGTCGGCCCCCTTGTCGCCGGGGGATACCGAGGTCACCTTGGTCATGAAATCGCTGGGGCGATGCTCCATCCGACCCGCCATCCCCAGGCGCAGGTCATAGGTGACCTCCGGGGTGCAAAGGAGATAGCAGTCCGCATCCAGCTCCTGTGGCGTGATAGCCAGCATGGGGCGGGCCTCCTTCAGTGTGTTGGTGATGTTCCGGGAGCCGCGCCGGTCCAGAGCAAAGGCTTTGTATTCCGCCGCCTTCTTGTATTTGACGTAGGCGGCGGTCTGCTCCCTGGTGAGCATGGACTCCGCCTTCTTCTTGCTCATGGCGGCGAGGATTTCCGCCGCGCCGTTTTTGGTCAGCACAGCCCAGGCGTCCTCGGCGGCGGAGGTGGCCTCCTCCAGTTGATTGGCGGTGAGCCGCTGGGCCACGGCCTGCGCCCCATGTTTGGACTCCTCCCAATAAGCGCCGTTGTAGCAGATGTAGTCGGTGGCGGGAGAGTACCGCAGTTCCCCGCCAGACACACGGGTGAGGACTTCGGCCTGCCCCACATCGGTGTAGTCCTCCGGGCAGCAGCGGAAGTCCACGTTGTACTCCTCCGGGGGAATGTAGCCCTCCTGCTGCTGGACGCGGCGGTTGAACCGAAGGGCGCTGCGCCAGATGGAGGTCAGCTCCGAATCATCCAGAGGCGGGTCGCACTTGGCGGCTTCCG
>CAJULJ010000104.1 GCA_910587395.1 uncultured Oscillospiraceae bacterium
CAGTTGCACGGTCCAGCCGCTTTTCGTGATAATCGTGATAGAGCGTCCGCAGGGATATGTAAGCCATCTGGTCATACATGGACAACCCGTCCGGCATCTCAGCCCCCTGCATTGCCTCTCGTTCCCAGGGGAAGGCATAGCTGTAATCCGGGGTGCTCATGTCACCACCTCATCAGAAAGGGAGAGATACCATTCCAGCATAGTCACTGCCGCCTCCCAGCCGTGACAGACCTGCCACATATTCCCTTGGCATTTGAGATGTTCGCCCCACCATTTCTGCTCCGTTGTGGCCCGACCGGTATCGGTTTTGAGCTCAATGTACAGGGCGTGGTAGTTCTCCCGCGCAACCGGCAGGCACAGGTCAGGAACGCCTCGCTTGACGCCCTGCTGTTTCAGGTGGCGGCCCTCTATAGCGTCCCGTGTACCGCCATTGGGGATGTGGTAGAGCAAGGCCAACTCCGGCCACCTGGAGCGGATTTCTGGCTGCTGAGACCACTTCATGACCATCGCTTGGTGCTGGGCCTCCGTCATGTTCTCGCCTCCTTTACAGCCTTTTGCGCCCAAATTACACCGGGGTCTTTATCCGTCAGCACTCGTCCGCTGGCGCACTTGACGCATTTGATACGCCACTTGGGTTCCCCCGGTACCGGATTGCGGACCTTCTCAAAGTGGCCGTAGCCAGGTTCTATCCATTCTCCGCAGCAATAGCAGCGACCAGGATATTTATTCCGTGCCATGTTTTGTCACCTCCGCTTCACGCGCTCTGCCGCCCTTTCTTTTTCGGTGCGTTAAACAGCCGGTTCAGAATCTGGCTGGCGTCACCCTTGCTCAGACCAGCGGTGTCGAAGCCTTTACACCGTCTCTGGATGATGGCGACCTGTTTGTCCGTGGCCGGAGCCTTGCCCCACCGCCTGACCGATTCCAGGTCCCACAGCTGGCGGCAGTCCGTATAGTCCCTCAGAAGTTCCATGTATACCCGGTCAATAGCCTCCTGCATCCCGACCTGGGACCCGTCCGACATATGCACAAGGCCGAGGGAGTTGGGGCAGGGAATCGTCAGGCTCTTGCCGTCTGTCAGGGATACCACCATTTCGCCGTCCGGCATCTTGAAGAAGTTGATGTCGTGGGTGTTGTACTTCTGCTCCTGGGCCCAGAGGTCGACAATCTCCACGTTCCTAATCCAGCTCTCCGGGCAGTCGCCAGCGGCGGCGATCTTCAGGGGCAGGTCGAACAGGTCCCCTTGTATCTCCGTGGCCTTCCGTGCCGGGATATTGCTCAGGTCCAGCCCCAGCAGGCTCGGTGCCGTACAGAGGGACGCCTTCCCGGTAATGCCCACGCAGTCGATCAGAACCAGCCGCTCCTTGCCGGGGTATAGCCGCAGGCCGCGGCCCACCATCTGGGCGTACAGGCTCTCCGACTGAGTGGGCCGGGCCACGATGACCGTCTCCACCCTGGGAATGTCCGTCCCTTCGGTGAACACCATGCAGTTGACGATGCAGGGAATCTCCCCGGCGGTAAAGGCTTCGATGATGGCGGCGCGGTCCTTGGTCTCTCCCGTCACCACCACAGCCCCCTTGATGCGTCCGGCGATTTCCTCGGCTTGGTGTACGCTGACTGCGAAGATCAGCGTGGCGCCGGCGGCGTGTTCCCGGTAGGTCTGCGCAATGGCGTCCGCTGTGCCCTCCATGGCCTCGTCCAGTTCTCCGGGGGCATAGTCGCCGTTGCGGGTGTGGACGGCCCGCAGGTCGTAGCCGATGTCCACGCGCTTGCACAGGATGTCGCACAGGTATTTGTTCTGTATCCCCCAGCGAAGATCCCGCTGGAAGATGATTTTCTGGAACACGTCGCTCAGCCGGATTTTATCACCACGGTTGGGTGTGGCCGTGAAGCCGACCAGCTTCAGAGGCTGGAAGTATTCAAAAATCTTTCGGTAGGTATTGGCGGCAGCGTGGTGAGCCTCGTCGCAGATGATCAGGCCGAAGTCATGCGGGCTGAACCGCTCCAGTCTCCGCACAAGGCTCTGCACCGACGCGCTGACCACCTCCTCGCCGTCAGCGTGGCTCCCGGCCCGCTCCACACCGTAGGTGCAGTCAAAATATTTCCGGGGCTGCTCCACCAGCTCCTCCCGGTGGGATAGGATCAGCATTCTCTCCCCGTGCCGGGGCAGATTGGCGAAGGTCACCGTCTTCCCCAGCCCCGTGGCCATCTGCACCAGGTAGGAGCCGGGGGGCTGGGCTTCAATAGTGGCAATGCAGTCCTGTTGGTATGGTCTCAATTCCATGTTGGTTCTCCTTTCGTGGAACTGTGGGACGCTTCTTTTTTATGTCCCGCAAATGTCCTACGCACAAAATCCCTTGCGCCATGCGGCTTTTAGCATTTCCGTGGGATTGTGGGACTTTTCCCCCGTTTTTTCTCATATGCGCAGGAGGGAAATATTTTCTACCCCCAAAACGCATTGTTTTTTCTCGCGCACGCATAGTAGGTATTGGGGAAAGTCCCACAGTCCCACAAGTCCCGCAGAATGCGCAGAGTATTTGGAAACAGGGGCTTTTCTCTGTGGGCCTTTCTGGTGGGACAATTTTTAAAGTACCACGAACATTGCTTTCCTGGCCCTCAAAGGGGCAGTTCATCATCGTAGTTACCCCCCTCTCCATCATCCGGCGGCAGACGCAGCCAGACGCAATCTACTGCCATACCGTCGATGCGCTTTGTCTTTGTATAGCCCTTGCTCCTTGTGTCAATCAGCCCCTTGGACTTTAAATGCCCCAGCAGTGCTTTGGACGATAGCCCAGCTTCCTCACACGCCTTGTTCCAGATGGTGCGGTTGATAATAGCAATATCATGTTCGATGATACCGTAACGTTCGCCGCGCTCCACACTTTCCTTAAATTGATTCACATGGGCCGCCACCCAACCGCACATATACTCGTAGCCACGCTCTGACGTGCTGACCTCGCTCTTTTCCTTGAGGAATTCTCCCAGCTCAGGGGCTACCAAGGCGCGGTCATCGTGAAAAATCCATTCTGTGGCAAGCTGGTCTGCGGTAATAATCAGGGCCGCCGCCATCGCCTGCTTCTCGGTGGTGTCACTTTGAATGCAGGCGGCATAGTTTTCCTCGTAGAGTTCCCGCACTCGATCCATCTCGCCCTCCTCGCACAGGCGGGCAATGAACAGCTTTCCGGCATGGCCATAGTTGAGTTTCAGAACATTGGCGGTGCGATGACCGTCTCGAATGACGGCTTCTCCATAGCGGCACTCAATATCTACCACACGGTTGACTGCTCCGGCGCCATCGGTTTCACCCACCAGAGGCGTTTCCCCGGAGGTGATGAAGCAGTTGGCCCATTTAGGCGTGTAGTCCAGTCCGAGGGATTTGTTGCCCCGCAGTTTCCCGGAGCCTGCCGCCAACTCGTACACGTTGAAATTGATTCGCCCGTGGCGATCCTTGGCAAGCTGCAGCTCGTCCAGAAACAGGGGGAGCGAGTGCAGGAATCCGGCCATCAACTCCACGCCCACGGATGTGCTCTTGAAGGTCTGGAAGTATGCGCCGCCTGCGGTGGGGTTCGCCCACACGGACGCCCCCAGCATCTGTGCCACGGTTTTGCCGGTGCCGCTGTCCATGCTCCACAGGTGGACAAAAAATGGGAGACATCCAAGCGGCTCCACAAGGACGGAGGCGAAGGATGCCGCCAGTACAATGCGGGCAGTCAGACTATAGGAGCGGGCGTCCAGGGCCTCTGTGAGCCAGTTTTCGAGGCTTCCAGTCTGGCCTATGGCTTTATATATCGGGCGGAAGCTATCTGCGCTGTCGAAGGCCACGCCCCCCGCGTAGGGGGAAAATCCTTCCTCGTTCCAGCCCATGCGGGAAACTGCCTTGACCTCCGGGATGATATCCTGGTTCTTGTCGATGGCGTCCCGCAGGAAGTCCACCAATGCCTGCGCCCGCTCCCCGCTGGTGACTGAAATGCCGCAATCCGACAGGGCCACGATGTCGGCAGCCTTGGAGATTCGGCTCATGGGGACTACGATCTCTGACCATGGCCGGCGGTCTGAGTAGCTGCGCCGGTACCACAGCTTGACCTTGACCATGCCCGTATCGATGGATACCAGCTTTTCCACCGGCATGATGGGGTGGGTGCAGGCGTATGTGATTCCGCCGCCCTGGGCATACCGCCAGATGCCGCTCTCGTCCGCCGTCCATTCCCCGACATTCAACTCCAAAGCCTGGTCGAAGAATTCGGAGATTCCATCGTCCCGGACAACGGACAGGGAGACGGCTCTTAATTCTTTCCTGTACTCTCTCAGGCACCTGGCAAAGCCCTTAAAGCCGAGTTCCTTGGCGAGGTCTGCAAGTGCCTGCTCCTCCATGGCCTGCTGGTAGCCGGATTTCAAGCCAGTCAGCCATTCAAATACCCGGCCCTCCTTGAAGTCCGCAAGCGAAAAGTCAGGCCGCTTATCTGGGGCTGCCGGGACTGTGTTTCCTGGCTGTAGTGCCTTTTCTTCCACGGTCCGCTTTCACCTCCAAAATTTCTTCTTCCAGTTCATCCAGCAGGTATTCCAAATACGGCTGTTTTCTTACCGCTTCAGCGTAAAGCGGATGGATAAATCCGGCTTCCCAATCTCCTCTGGTGGGTTCAAAATATTTCAGCACGTCCCACCAGTATTGATGCTCTGAGGCCAGTTCCCGGTGCTTATCCTCCAGCTGCTCCAGCTTTGCTTTCCGCTGGGCCTCCCGGCGGCGGGCCTCCAAGATGGCAGACCGCACCGCCGGGTCAGGCTTGTCCCATGTAAGTCCCAAGGCAAAATCCGCATTGATACGCAGAATCGCTTGGCGAAATGGGATATCAAACAGCTTCATTACAAAATCGATTACTGTGCCGCCGGCATGGCAGCCAAAGCAGCACCACCCGCGCTGATCGCTATAGAGTTTAAGGCTGGCGGTCTTTTCGCGGTGGAATGGGCAGCATATGTATCCGGCCCGGTTTGGGTGAAAGCCGTAATGTTCTGCCACATCCTGGATCGTCACGAGGCTCTTGACTTGATCAGCAAGGTCAGTCCTCTGCATCCCCATAAGAAGCCCCCAGTTCCTCCGCATCGGCGATCCGGGTCAGCTTTCGGGTGGCGCGGCAGTATGCGCAGTGCTCACAGCGGCGCGGAGCCTCCTTGCCCGCTTTGATAGCCTGGAACCGGGGGACGGCATCCTCAATCTCCGCCAGTTTGGGCGAGAGGATTTCGTCCCGGATGTGGAGCGCCCGCAGGTCCGGCTCGTCTTCCTTGGTGCCGACAGCCAGCAGGAAGGGCCACAAATGCCCCTCAACGGCCTGGTAGATGGCACCTTGAACGTCATATCCCCAGGCTTTCCAGAAGGGCACGTAGGCCCGCTCCGTGCCGTCCCAGACGTCCTCCAGGTCTCTCATGACCTTCTGATCCACGATGGCCCCATCGCAAAGCCCCATCACTGACGCCGTTTCCGGGAACCGCCGGACAATCTCCTCGCAGATATCCCCGTCCAGCAGACTGTCGATCTTGACCTTAAAGGGCACTCCGGCAATCTCGCCGGTGCGGATGACCTGTTTCCGGCCGGACATCAGGAGGCTGTACAGCTCGTCCGCTTCCATGCGGCTGATGATGTCGTTGGCGCGGGAGAACTCAGCCTTCAGCGTCCCGTCCCGCTTGAACAGTTCCGGGTGCTGGGCCTGGAACACGTCGAGGCTCCCCTCAAAATGGGCGTCCACATAGCTACCCACCAGCATGGCCGTGGTCGCGGCGGACCGGTATTCCCCTTTCAGTCTGGCCAGTTCCGCCGCTTCGCAGCGCATGAAGTTCTTGACCTGGGTAGAGCCCATATAGGCCATCTCAATATCAGGATCAAAGTAATTCTTCGCCGTCACCATCGGCAGGGTGCTCATCTCCGCCATGCTCGGCCACCTCACTTTCTTTGGTTTCTGCTTCCGGCTCTGCCGCTGCTGCATCTTTGCGCTTCTGGGCGCACTCTGCACACAGCGGGACACCGTAGTTTTTTGTGGTGTAGGCCGCCAGCCACTCGACCGTCTTTCCCATGGCGGGCTGGATCGGGTTTCCGCAGTCCGTGCAGGGCGGGACAGGCTGGCGCTGCTGGAGGCGGGGCTTATAGGGCCGGACGCGCACAGCGGAGACCACCTCTCCGAAAGCCTTGATTCCGTGCTCAATGTACAGTTGCACTGTCACTCCCGGCCAGTCCTCGAAGTAGCCGCTCCCGGCTACTTTCTCGATGTTCTTGGACCGGGCCACATTCAGGATCATGGGCTTGTTGCCCGGCTCCTTCCAGTGGACAACCGCCTTCTTGGACTTGCCCTCGGCGGTCTGAACGGTTTCGGAGGCGTTGACCCGGTCGATGGTCAATACCTTCTCCTCGCCCTCCTGGAAGTCCCCCTCGCCGATAAAGTTGGGATCGGAGACAACCTTTTTCCAATGCGTCTTCACAGCTCGATTACCTCCATCTCCTCAGAATCCGTTACCCTGGTGGCGATCAGCTGGAGGCCCTTGGCCTTGCACTTGGCGTAGAGCCGCTCCCGGCTTACGCTGTCCAGCCGCTCCGCGCCGTCCACCAAGATGATGCCCAGCTGCCCCGGCCGGCTGACGGTGATGTCCACACACAACTCCAGGAGTTCGCCGTCGCTCAGGTTGCTGATGGGCAGACCATGGATCAGCGGCACACCGTCCTTCACCGTCAGGCCCTCCACGGGGATGGTAGCCTGGGCCAGGATCGTCGCCGGGAGTTCCCGCGCCAACTCGATTTTGTCGGTAAGCGCCTGAGACTTTTCGGTCAACTCGTCCAGTTCCGTCTGCATATCCCGCATCCGGCGGTACTCGTTCAGGTGGCCCCGCATCTGCTCCGCCTCATCCAGTTCGGCGGACAGTGCGGAGGTATCCTGAACCTCCTGCCCAGCGTACTGGTCGGCCACACCAACGTCCCGCTCCAGCTTGGCCAGCGACTCGTTGAACCGCGCGTTCTCCAGTTCCTCCCGCTCCCTCTGCCGCTGGGCGAGACCGTCTAACTTCTCCCTTGCGGCGGCAAGCTGGGCCTCCAGCCGCTGGATGTCGCCGGTGATGCTCTCCCTCTGGGCAGAGATGTCCTGCGCAACGGCGGCGAGTTGGATGTCCCGCTCCGCCTCCAAGCCCCGCTTCTTAGCCTCGAAGCCCTCCCGGAACGC
>CAJULJ010000105.1 GCA_910587395.1 uncultured Oscillospiraceae bacterium
CCCCCTTTTCTTTGAGGACGATTATATCATATTTTTATTGACGACGCCATGTAGTTCATTAAAAGAAATATTGCAACACTTATTTATGAAAGGAATATAATTTTATGAGTTTTTACTTAAGTAATCGCGGAAAAACCCCTCCGTTGCCACGAGCATTGCCAAGGTACTGGAGGCCACGGCCCGGAAGGAGGGCCACATGGAGGGCGGCTGGCTGGTGAGCTGGTGCGTCGGCCATCTGGCGGGTCTGGCCGAGCCTGCCGCCTATGACCCCAGGTACGACAAGTGGCGGCGGGAGGACTTGCCCATCCTGCCGGAAAACTGGCGCTTCACCATCGGGCGGTACAAGCGGGAACAGTTCGACGTTCTGCGCACTTTGCTTCGGCGGGAGGACGTGTCCGAGGTGGTGAACGCCTGCGACGCTGGGCGCGAGGGGGAGCTGATCTTTCGCACCGCCTACCATCTGGCGGGCTGTACCAAGCCTGTGAAACGGCTGTGGATTTCCAGTATGGAGGACAGCGCCATCCGGGAGGGCTTCGCCAACCTCCGCCCCGGCAGCGACTATGACGGCCTGCACCAAGCCGCCCTTTGCCGCCAAAAGGCTGATTGGCTGGTGGGCATCAACGCCACGCGGCTGTTTTCGGTGCTGTATGGCCGGACGCTGAACATCGGGCGCGTCATGTCCCCCACGCTGGCGTTGATTGTCCAGAGGGAGGCGGAGATCGCCGCCTTTGAGCCGGTGCCGTTCTACACGGTGGAGCTGACCTGCGGCGGCATGACCCTCACCGGGGAGCGGATCAGCGGCAAGGAGGACGCCGCCGCCATCGCCGCCGCCTGCGGGGGCGGCACCGCCATTCTCCAGACGGTGGAACGCCGGGAGAAGTATGAGAAGTCCCTGGCCCTCTACGATTTGACCACCCTCCAGCGCGACGCTAACCGCGCCCTGGGCTACACCGCCCAACAGACGCTGGACTACCTGCAAGCCCTCTATGAAAAGAAGCTGTGTACCTACCCCCGGACGGACAGCCGGTATCTGACGGACGATATGGAGGGCACCGTCCCCGCGCTGGTGTCCGCCGCCGCTGTGATCCGTGGGCTGGACGCGCCGGGGGATGTGCTGGCTTTGATTTTTTGGTGCCCAAATGGTGCCCAACCTTACAAAATCACAATATGAGGACGTGCGGGAAGAAATAAAGACTAGCGCAAAACCCTTGTATTTCAACCGCTTTTGCCAAAAGTGGTAAACAGTTATGCGGCTTTATGCGGAGTTTTGCGCTTCAAAAAATTATTCAAAAAAATCACCGCTTATTTTGGCCGCCCCCAACCCATCAATGTCGAAACCTGTCAAATCCTGTGCATACGCACCGAACGCTTCTCAGAGGCATCCGGCGCGTCGCTTTGCTCTCGAACATCGGTAGGCACTCAACCCTGCCTCCCCCGCTGCCGGGGGCCTCCGGTTTCTGAAATCAAGTTTTTCCAAGATTTCAGAAGAACAGGAGGTCAAACGCATGGGCTTTAACTATGCGAAAGAGAAGCGGCAGTTTGATTTGGAGTGGAAGCAGCTCCAGGAGAAATATGCAGATGCCGGGATGCCCCCTTCTGCTATTGAAACTATGTACAGCTATGACTGGGAAATGTTCCTCTCCCGGCGAACCTATGAAAACCACACGCAGGCCCTGCCGGATACATATTTGAGCGGCGAGATGGAAGGGGAACAAAGCACGCTGTTTAAGAGGTTCTCGTCACTCTCCGTCACCTTCGATGAGGAGGATTTCCCAGATCGGTATGCATGGATCAACGCCATTGAGGATGCGTTCCTCTCCGCCAAGCTGTCAAAGCTCTCGGAGCAGGATCTGAAATTACTTACTCTGTATGCAATTGAGGGGTACACACAGGCGGAAATTGCCCTGCTGCTGAAACGGAACCAATCGGTCATTTCAAGAAAAATCAACCGATTAAAAATTTTTTTGAAAAAGTAGCATAAACAAGGCCCTCTCGCTGCCATGGCCCAAAATATGGCGCATGACGCCGGAAGGTCGTGAAAAAGTCTCTCTCGACTTGTCGGAAACAGTGTGCTATACTGGGGAAAACAGCACAACGAGATTGGTAGTTGCCTGCTACCTTGGAAAAGAGGAAATTTCATGGTTCAAGCAGTTTTTATCGACTACATGGGCACCACTGTGGACGAGCGCAGTCCAGAGATGGCGGAGATCGTCCGCCGAATCTGTAAAAACAGCGCCGTCCACGATCCAGAGCAGGTCCAGCGGTTCATCCTGGATGACCGCCGCCGCTATGAGGCGGACAGCTACCTGGACGCCTATCTCACAGAGGACGAGATCGTGGATTGGCTGATCGGCGACATGGAGGCGCAGATCGGTCTGGCGGACGACCCAGACGCCCTGCGCGGCCTGATCCGCGCCCACTGGGTCAACGCCCCGGTGTTCCCGGACGCCCGCGCCTTTTTTGAGCGGTGCCCCGTCCCCATCTATATCATCACCAACAATGGTCTGCCCTATATGGAGCGGGCGCTGGCGCAAAACGGCCTGAAGGCTGCCGGGGTGGTCAGCGCGGACACCGTCCGGGCCTACAAGCCCCACCGGGAGTTGTTTGAGGAAGCGCTGCGGATCAGTGGCTGCGCGCCGGACGAGGCCGTCCACATCGGGGACTCCTATGATACCGATGTGGTGGGGGCGCGGACGGCGGGCATCCGGCCCGTACTGCTGCTGCGTGGAAAAACGCCCCGCGATGGCGTGGAATCTGCCGATGATTTGACCCAGGCGCTGGATTTGATTTTCAAATAAATGGAGGAGGACATCACCATGCGGAAAAACTTTGGAGCCAAGCCCTACACCTACCCCCAGCCGGTGTTCATTGTGGCCGCCTACGGCCCGGACGGCACGCCGGACGCCATGAACGCCGCCTGGGGCGGCATCAGCGACACCACCGAGTTGTCCCTGTGCCTGAGCGCGGGGCACAAGACCACCAAGAATATTTTGGAGCGCAAGGCGTTCACCGTCAGCATGGCAGACGCCGCCCACGTGGTAGAGTGCGACTACCTGGGCGTGGTGTCCGCCAACGATGTGCCCGACAAGCTGGCGCGGGCCGGGTTCCACACCACGAAAAGCGAATTCGTGGACGCGCCGCTGATTGACGAGCTGGCCATGTCAGTGGAGTGCCGGCTGGTGAGCTACGACCCGGACACCGGGCATTTGGTGGGCGCGATCGTGAACGTCAGCGTGGACGAATCCGTCCTCACCCCGGAGGGCAAGGTGGACGTATCCAAATTGGATCCCATCACCTTCGACCCCGTCAACAGCGCTTACCACAAGCTGGGTGAGAAGGTTGGGAACGCCTTTGCGGACGGGCTGAAGCTGAAATAATAGAAAACGGGCCTCTCCATTCAAGTTTGAGCGGAGAGGCCCACTGTCATCCTGCAAAGGCAAAATGGAGTGCCAGCAGCACCGCCGTATCCACCACCGGCACCGTCACGGTGTCGTCTCCGTTTCGGGAGATCAGCTCGGTGTACGCGCCGGGGATGGCCGAGGCCAGTGCGAACAGCAGGCACTGCCACCAGGGCATGGCCGTCAAAACCAGCATGGAAACCGTTCCCACCACCGCAGACACAAATACCATGGCGGCGGAACCCTCCCAGGTCTTCTTGGGGTCGGCCAGGGGGAGGCTGACATGGTGCTTCCCGAAGCGGTGCCCCGCCAGCGCCGCCGCGCCGTCCCCGCTGCCCCACATGAGGATGGCGGTCACCGCCGCCCAGGGCAGGCCGAACGCGCCCCAGCATAGGGCCACCAGGGCCGCATCGGTAAGGAACAGCAGGAGCAGGCTCTTTTTGATCTCCCCCTGCTTCTTCTCCACAAACAGCCCGCCGTAGCCCTGCCACCGCTCACACAGGCACAGCGCTGGGTACACGATAGCGGCAAACAGTGCCAGGGTCAGGCTGGCCGCCTGCCACGAGTCCGCCCGCCACACCACCACCGCCGCCGAGCAAAACGCGGGCAGATGGAGCAGCTTGCGGAACACCACCTTGGGGATATGGGCCGCAAAGTGGAGGACGATCAGGATCAGCGCCGCCGGGATAATAAATAGCAGATATTCCCCGAAACATTTCAAGGTGGACAGCGCCAGCGGCTGGGCGGCGATGGTGTCCCAATAATGGAGAAGGATGAGTGCCCCGCCCAGCAGGGTGAGTACCACCCCTGTCACCAGCCCCACGGTGCGGCTGTCCACCCGGTTTGCGAACCGGGCGGAGACCAGGGACGCCGCCGTGGCCACGGTCATGCACAGAATCAACACCGGCCACCGCTCCAGCAGGATGGCGGGGTGGATGAGGATGTGGCTCACCGAGGCGATGAGGGCGGTGAAGGTCATGATGAAGGTGCTGGTGCCTACGGCGGACTTCAGCTCCATGCCCAGGAAGGCGGTGAACACCACCAGCATCATCATGCCGCCGCCGGAGCCCACAAAGCCAGTGCCAAAGCCGATGGTCAGGCCGAAGAACAGGGAGACGGCCACCCCCTTCCAGTCCAGTGCCGCGCCTTTGACTGCGGCGTCGGCCCGCTCTGTGGACGGCTTCACCAGGAAGCGGATGCCGATGCAGAAGGTCAGGATCAGGGTGAAGCCCCCCAGCACCACGTTCCCGGCCCTCCAGGCGGCGAAGCTGCCCACGGTGCACATCCCGAGGATGCAGGCCAGCATGATCCAGCCCCGGCGCAGGTCGATGTTTTTGTGGCGGATGTAGGTGGCGGTGGTGACCGCGGAGCCTAAAATGTCCGAGGCCAGGGCGATGGCGGTGGCCTGGTAAGCCCCCGTCTCCCCGGCAAAGGATGGGCACAGCACGATGAGGATGGGCACCATCACCGTGGCCGCAGACAGGCCCACCAGCCCCGTCCCCACCCCGGCCAGCACCGAGGCCAGGATATACCAGAAATACTCCAACATACGCTTCCGCTCCTTGCGTTGAACTGCCCCCTATGGTATCATGGAACGGAAAAAATGTCCAGAAAGGGGCGGGTGTCTGTGAAGAAAAAGATTTGGGCCGCGCTGGCGGCGGGTGCGGGAATCGGTGTGTGGTGCGCCCATCGGGATAAAAAATACCCGGTCCGAAAAGAGCTGCGCTTTGCCAATAAGCTGGCGGTCCCCGGCTGGGCGGCAACTCAAATGACGGCCCGGCTGTCCAACTGGGCGCTGGACCAGATGGCTCTCACGCCGCCCGCCCTGCCCCGGGGGGTGGAGCGTTTTGGCGCCCAGTGTTTCGCGGAGGACGGCGCACCTATCCGCCTCACCATCTACCGCCCGGAGGTATTAGAGTGGGCCGCGCCGTGCCTGGTGTATTTCCACGGCGGCGGGTTTTGCATGAGGGACGCGGGCTATACCCACCGCTACGCCGCACAATACGCCCAGGGTGCGGGGTGCGCGGTGGTGTTCGTCCACTACCGCACGGCAGACACCGCCCCCTTCCCCGCACCTTTTGAGGACTGCTACGCCGCCCTGCGCTGGGTGTGGGACAACGCGCCGCGCCTGCGGCTGGATCGGGCCCGGATCGCCGTAGGCGGCGACAGTGCCGGGGGCGCGCTGGCCGCCGCCTGTGCCCTGCGTGCCAGGGATGAAGGCGGGCCGGATCTGTGCTTCCAACTGCTGGTCTACCCGGTGACGGACAGTCGGATGGAAACGGCCTCCATGAAAATGTTCACAGACAGTCCCATGTGGAACACTAGGCTGAACTGCAAAATGTGGGAACTGTACCTGCGGGATGGGGATCACGGGACGCCGAAGTACGCCGCTCCCATGCTGGCGGCTGATTTCTCCGACCTGCCGCCCGCCTATGTGGAAGTGGAACAGTTCGACTGCCTCCATGACGAGGGTGTTGCCTACGCCAGAGCTCTGGAAGCGGCAGGGGTGCCCGTGCAGCTGGTGGCCGTGAAAGGTACTTTCCACGGCTTTGATTTTTTCGTGGGCAAAGCAATTTCAAAAGCTATGGCGGAAAAACGGGCACAAGCCCTTCGGAACGCATTTTATTATTGAAAAAACCGGCAGAGAGAACTGCGGAAGGGCCTCCCGTTTTTCTTTCTGCTGGTTGCAAAAATCAGGCGCATGGCGCCGGAAAGGAGAAGCCCATGAACGTCAGGAAGCCCACCGATTACAGCGGCCTGTTCGCGGCGTTGGACACGCTGATGGCGGCAAATCTGCCCCAGATGGAGCTGTACTGTGAAATTGGCCGATTGGTCAGCGGCAGGCCGGAAAAGGGCGCGGCAGTGGCGGCTGCGGAGTACCTGCACAGCGCCTATCCTGATCTTCCCGGCTTCTCCCCCCGGAACCTGCGGTGGATGCGGGATTTTTACCGGGCCTATGCCGCAACTCCGGAGGTGCTGGCTGAGGCCATGACCATCGGCTGGACGCAAAATGTGGTCATCCTGGAGGCGGAGCTGACGTTCCAGGAGAGAGCATGGTACATCCGGGCGGTACGCCAGTTCGGGTGGACTAAGCTGACACTGGCGGAGCAAATCACCTCCGCACCCCACAAAAAAGTGGCCCTCGACGTAGGACTGGAAGTGTGCTATACTGAAGAAAACAGCACCACGGAGCGTGTAAGCGATGACGAAGATACTTTTTATCTGCCACGGAAGTATCTTGAAGGTTTCTCGAAAAGCCTGTAAACTCAACGGTTTCGAGCGTCATCCCCCCTTCTACTACACCACTACTACACCACACCTATAAAAGAGCCTTAAATGACGATCAAGCACCAGTAGGAATCATCAATTTGATATTGCGCCTTCCAGGGAGAATGTATGATGTATGACATTTATATTCTCCCTTTTTTCATCCCCATTTTGCGATGGGGCATTTTTTATTTGTAGGGAGTTGAGAACACATGAACGCCCAAGTGATCGCCGTAGTCAATCAAAAAG
>CAJULJ010000106.1 GCA_910587395.1 uncultured Oscillospiraceae bacterium
TCCTATCATATTTTTATTCAGATATCCCTCCATAGGCTTAGGTTATTGACATTGCTATGTAGACGTTTGACGAAAAATGCACACAATGTCTGAGTTATTTTGACCTCATTTCCTCCCCAGGCGAGTCTCCCGCCGCACCCTCATTGACTCCCCTTCGGGGGAAATGTCCAGTTGAGAGTGTTGCTCAGTAATTTGGTGAAAATCGTGCTTGTTTTCTCAAAAACAGGCCGGGATTACCAGCCGCCCGCGCCGGTTTTGTGAGGGATTTTTATGGGGATGGCGTGGGGAGTGCAGCACAAGAAGTTGAGAGAGGAGAAGGGGAGAATTTGCAGGGGAAAACCTTGTTTTTCTGGATTTTTCAGCTATAATGCTAACGATTCCGATGCCCCCGAAGGAGAAAAATGAGTGTGGGGGCGGGGGCCTTGCCTGGGTGCGCCAAACAAAAAAAGGAGCCCAGGAACGAATTCCTGAGCCCCTTTTTCGGGGTGTTATTTGAGTGAAAACATGTTCAAGATTGGAATGACGAGAACAGCAAATGTGCGAATTACTTCAGCTCCACCTTGCCGCCAGCCTCTTCGATCTTCTTCTTGAGCTCCTCCGCCTCGTCCTTGGACACGGCCTCCTTCAGGGTCTTAGGAGTGCCCTCGACAGCAGCCTTAGCCTCGGCCAAGCCCAGGCCAGTGATCTCGCGGACGACCTTGATGACCTTGATCTTGGCGGCGGCGTCAAAGCCAGCCAGGACCACGTCGAACTCGGTCTTCTCCTCAGCGGCGGGAGCGGCGGCGCCGGCGGCGGGAGCGGCCATAGCGGCGGCGGAAACGCCGAACTCCTCCTCCAGAGCCTTGACCAAGTCGTTCAGCTCCAGAACGGTAAGGGTCTTGACTTCTTCAACCAGAGCGGTAACTTTCTCGCTAGCCATGATGAAATTCCTCCTAATTGTCAAAAATGAAAGTATGTTGCGTCCCATTGTGGGACAGCGCCGCCATTACTCGGCGGCGGGAGCCTCCTCGGCGGGGGCTTCGGCGGCGGGTTCGCCGTTCTTCTCGGCGATGGCCTTGATGACGATGGCCAGACTGGTGATGGGGGCCAGCATCATGCCCAGGACCTGACCCAGCAGGGCGTCCTTGGAGGGCAGCTCAGCCAAGGCGTACACGTCGTCCAGAGGGAGGACTTTGCCGTCCATGAAGCCGGCCTTGATGTTGAAGCGGTCGCCCATCTGCTTGGCGTACTTGTTGACGATGCGCATGGGGGCAATGGGGTCTTCCTTGGAGATGGCCATGGAAGTGGTGCCATTGAGCACCTCGTCCAGCTCGCCCAGATCCACGTCGTCCAAGGCGCGGCGGAGCAGGGTGTTCTTCACCACGGCGTACTCCACGCCATTCTCACGCAGCTCATGGCGCAGGGCGGTGTCCTCGGCCACGGTGATGCCCTTGTAGTCCACCAGGACGCCGGAGCTGGCGGCCTTCAGGTCGTCTACCAGAGCGGCCACGATGGCCTGCTTTTCACTGAGAACCTTTGCGTTAGGCATTGTTAGAATTCACCTCCGGGTAATTTATCGCGGCAGGTGTTTTTCATAAAGAAAAACGCTGCCTTCGTGTCCACACGAAAACAGCGCAAACTTAGCGTATCGGCTGCATTCTCGGCAGGACTTACGCTTTCGCACCTGCTGTCTTTGAACACTTTTTGTATTATATATCGGCGGCTCTGATTTGTCAAGGGGAAATGTAAATTTTTTCGTAGATGGCAGCCATTATTATTAGGTTACACAAGGCCACACGGCCATGTGTGGCCTAATTTTTTTATCGTTTGGGGGGTGAGGACGTGGCAGATTATGCTTTTAGGACCCTGGAGGACCGCCAGAAAATCGAAAAACTGTGGGAGGACGGGCGGACGCCGAAAGAAATTTCCGAAACCACGGGCGTGTCCGTTCATGTGGTCTACAAGGAACTGACCAGGGGCCAGGACGGGACCCGCCTGCCGGATCGGCGTCTGCGGTACAGCGCGGATGTGGCCCAGCGCCGGGTGCAGGCGTCGCTGGAGCGGCGGGGCAAGCGGGCCGGACAGCACACCGACAACAGCCAGACGGCGGAGGCCGCCGGCAGATAGGAGGACGCCATGGCAAAGCAAAAGGAAATCAAGTTCCGGGAGCGCGGCAGCGTCCTGGAGGGGCGGCGGGGAAATCTGACCTTTGCCCTCTATTCGGACATAAGCCAAACGGCCCCGGACAAAAGGACCTATGCCGTGGTGGTCCGGCACAAGGACATTGAAAGCCTGGGTTTCACCACCGCCGGCCACCGCCATTTCACGCTGGAGGGTGCCAAAGAGTTCTGCCAGAAAATCGCCGCCGGGGAGATCGACCCGGAGGCCCTGCTGGTGGAGTTCGCGGCGGAGGACATGGCCAAGGAGCAGGCCGCCATCCGGGACGTGACCGAGCGGGCCAAGAAGTTCCACGCCCGCCTGGACGCCATGGGGCTGAAATACCGGGACCTGCTGGAATTGGAGGTCCTGGCGCACAGCCTGGGCGACATGGGCCACAATATCCTGCTGGGGTATGAGCGCGGGGAGGGGTGGCCAAGTGGGACCTGAAAACAGCGGCGGCCCCTTTGTGGCCTACTTTGACGGCCAGCCCGTGGAACTAGCACAGAAACCGATCCAGTTTACTGTTGCCAATTTAGAGGATGGGGAGATAGTGCCGGACTATTCGGCGGGCGGCATTTCGGTGGAGGAGGCCAGCGCGGCCATGGCCACCGCGTCAAAGGCGTGGGCGGATATGTCCATCACGATGGAAGTGGCGGCGGACGGAATAAAGGAGTTTTTCCGCGCCATGGAACTGTCTGCCGCCATGTGGGCGGCGCAGATATTCAAGCCGGAACTGGTCCACCGCTACCGCCACACAAAGAAAAAGCGGACCCGCAAGAAATACGAAAAGCGGATCCTGGCCTGGTTTGGGAGGTGTACGCCGTACAGACAAGTGTGTGATCAATTTACCTATATTATAAGTATGTGCGGCAGCCGGAACCCGCAAAGCGGACCCGGCGGAAAAAGGCCGGATCGGGCTGAATGTGAGTTCAGCCTATTATGGCCTTGTAAATGTGTAAAGTTTGGGGACGAACCAGACGCCCCCGGAAAATAGAAAGGAGATCACACGATGAACAAGACGAAAATTGACTGGGCCACCATGTCATGGAACCCGCTAACCGGGTGCCGCCATGGGTGCCCCTACTGCTACGTCAGACGGACCGCCCACCGTTTCAACAAGGGTCTGGAGGATCCCACCCCGCTGTCCGGTGGCCTCCACGTTCTGGAGGAGAAGATCAAGGGCACCCCCTACCCCTACGGTTTCGAGCCTACCCTGCACCGCTACCGTCTGAACCAGCCGGAGCGAGTGGAGGAGCCGCAGACCGTTTTTGTGTGTTCCATGGCGGACCTTTTCGGGAAGTGGGTGCCAACGTCCTGGATCGCCCAGGTGATCGACGCCTGCCTGCGGGCGCCGCAGCACCGTTACCTGTTCCTGACAAAGTATACTGTCCGCCTCTCCGCTGGCCGGGTCCGTATAGGTCACGTCTTTTTGGTAGCCGCTCATTTTCCCGGCCACGGCTGCGCCGTTCCAGGTCAGATCCACATACGCCCGCCGTGTCCTCATGCCTCGGTCCTCCATATCGGCATATTATCCGCCAGACTGTCCGCCGGCGGGTCCGGCGTCTGGAGGACCACCCCGGCCCGAAACCGGAACGTGTCCAGGTGGGGGTGGTTGTTCTCCATCAGCCAGCCGGTATATTTCACGCTGCCATAAACCCGGTGGGCGATAGCGTCCCAGGCGTCCCCCTGCCGGGTGGTATATGTGCCTGCCATGGTCCGCTCCTCCTTTACCGTGTGGACGCGCTCAAATTCTTGCGGCGCTCCTCCGCTTTCATCCGGTCATACATGCGTTTGAACTCCGCAAAACTGATTTGTCCCGCCTCTTTTGCTTGCGCTGGTGTGGTTGGGCCGTAGAAGTTGAACACAGGGGCAAAGGTGATAGTGTCCACGCCGCCGCCTGGCGGGTTCTGGCCGCCCTCCGGTGGCGGGCTGTCGTTTCCTCCGCCGCCCTGCGGCTCCGGGTAGTCCGTGGATCCCGCTCCGCCCAGGCCAGGCCCCTGCGGGCCTGGTTTATTGTTTTTGGTCCAGTCGTCCAGCATTTTGGCCAGTTGGGCCATGGGTGCCTCCTCCGGGCCGTCCTCCCGGTTCCCCAGGTCCGGGATCTCCGGCGCATTGGCCACGCTCTGGAGCATGGCGGCCAGCTTGGACAGGGGCAGGATCGCCTCCGCCTCGCCGCCCTCGCCCGCCTCCAGGATGGTGGGGGCGGTGACAATGCCGCCGGTGGCCAGCTGCGGAATGGTGGGAATGTTAAAGCCCAGGGTGGTCCCGCCCACGCCCGGCACCCAGTCCGGGATCGTGACAGAAATGCCGTTGATCTTGAAGTCCGACAGGGTCCCCTTGCTGGTCCATTCCTCAAATGTGGCCGGCACAAGGTCATACTGCTGGACAATGGCCTTTTTGATGGCGTTGTCCATGATAGGCGCTGGCGGTTCTGTGCGCTCACCAGGGCGGAATTGATCAGGATAGGCTCCACACCTAACTCCTGCGTGATCTGCGCCCGGATAGCCGGGGCCATGCTTTTGTTGTTCTCATACAGGAAAAAGTCCGGTTTGAACTTCTCCAGGGCGATCAGGTAGTTTTTGAACAGTTCCCACCCCAGCCCCTCCGGCTCGGTTTCCCGGTTTTTGGTCTGCGCTATGCTCCAGTGGGTACAGGGGGACCCGCCGATCAGCAGTTTCACCCCACGCCGCCCTCTTTCATATCCAGGTACAGGGCGTAGTCTTTCCCGGTTCGCTTGCACCACACCCATTCGATCATGGCGCCCGCGCTTTCCTGGTTTCCGGCTTTGCCTTTTGGCGGCATTTGCTCAAAACCATCCGCATGAACTCCGTAAAACTCCGCTGATCCATGTTGTCTCCGCTGAAATTCTGAAACCTGGCGGCTCCGTTATAATCATCGTCGCAATACTTTTCGCGTGTGCTTTTTTTGCGATCACCCGCAAACAGTCCGCCGGACGAATACGGCGGATCGCACAGCACCATGTCCACAATCCCGTCCTGGATTTCTCCCATTCGCTCCATACAGTCCCCGCAATATATGGTTGCTGGTCCGATCTCTTTTTTTTTTCACGGTTTCACCTCCTCCATGGTGATCTGGTCATAGTTCACCGCCGTGGCGGCAATCCGGTCCGTTGCCATTTGCCAATAGTCCGGGTTGATCTCCACGCCCACGAAATTCCGCCGCATACGTTTGGCAACCACTCCAGTGGTCCCGCTCCCGGCGAACGGGTCCAGGACCATGCCGCCCTCCGGGCACCCGGCCAATATACACGGCTCCACCAGACGCTCCGGGAAGGGTGGACAAACATTTCATTTCTTGCCCTGCGGAGTTCCCGGTCCATTTCTACTTTTCGTCCCGGGTCGGTCGTGTCCCATTGTCCCTCGAAGGATTTTTCCAGCTTGTGGTATTTGTCGCGGGCTCTCAGGTAGTCACTGTCCACCTTTCGATTTTTGGATATGCCAACGTCAAATGACCTTTTGTAGCGGTGCATGAAACAGTCCAGCCTGTCCAGATAGATATTTGCCAGAATTGGGCTGACCCCGCTTCCCTGCGGTGTGCCGGAGTAGGTTTTGTGGTATTGCCATTGCTCCATATATCCGGCCCGAAGGAATTTCCAAATGAGGACAAGAAAATATTCGTCGCTTATGCGCGCACGAAGAATGTCCACCATGATGTGGTGGTCGAAGCTGTCGAAGCAGGCTTTGATGTCGCCTTCCACGAACCACACCGCGCCCTTAAAGTTGATATCGATGTGTTTGAGCGCGGTGTGACAGCTCCGCTTGGGTCTGAATCCATGGGAATCTGGGGAAAAAGAGGGTTCGTAGATGCTTTCGAGAATCATACGGACGACCTCCTGCACCAGCTTATCCTCTGCGGAAGGGATGCCCAGCGGCCTCATTTTTTCGCTGTTCTTTTTGGCAATGTACTCCCGTCTGGCCGGGTTAGGCTGATAACTGTGGTCTTTGAGGGACGCGATGATTTTTTGGATACGTTCATCGCTCATCCCATCAATGGTCTGTCCGTCGACTCCCGCCGTCATATTGCCCTGCCCAGCACAAATGTTGTTATAGGCAAGGTAAATCTCGTATCCTCTATGCTCCATGAGCATGAAAAAGTGGCCCAAGTCGTTGGCGTCCTCAATGGCAGAGCGCAGGTCCGCCTCCAGCATGGAGCGGAAGGTGGGCTGGCCCTTGGACTGGCGCAGACACTCAATATAGCTGACCGCCTGGGTGGGCTGACCTTCCATAATGACGGACAGTCCATGCTCCCGGCACAGCCGGTCCGAGATGGTTCGGATCTGGCGGTAGTATTCCTGTGTTGAGACATGATATTTTTGCCCAGTCTGGGCATTTACCGAGTTGAACACCAGATGAGAATGGATGTGGTTTTTGTCAACGTGGGTGCCGATGACCACCTCGTAATCGGCCAAATATTCGGCGGCAAATTCCTTTGCGATTTCCAGGGCCAGCTCCGGGGTGACCTCTCCCGGTTTGAAGGACTGGATGATGTGGTAACACTGACGGCCTTCCAGCTTCTCAAACTCCCGCTTGGTGTCCAGCATTTGACGGCACTCCCAGCCTGGGTCACAGTTCTGATGGGCAGTGAGGATTTCCTCCTTCGGCGATAGCCGTAAAATTTCCGCCCGCAGGCGGCATTGGGGACAGGGGACTTTAAACTGTCCCCCAAGTCAAGGACAATAATAGGGTGTCATTATGAGAACAGAGAC
>CAJULJ010000107.1 GCA_910587395.1 uncultured Oscillospiraceae bacterium
AAAAACTACAAAATTTCTTCGGCGTTTTCTTACAATTTCAAATTGGCGTTGACATAGAGGTCATCATAGTGCCGGTGCATTTTTGAGAAATACTCCTGGCGACGGTCCTCCATGGTTTTCTTCGGGTGCTCGATTACGGTGTAGTTGTTCAGCGGGCTGGCCTCGTGCTCCTTGACCTTCAGCCAGATCTCCGCGTCCGTCCGGGCCACAGCGTGGTCAAAGACCTTCATCCCCTTGGTGACCTCCACCTTCTTCTCCTCCAGGAAGCCCCGGCGGGTAATCCAGGTACGGCGGATATCGTAGAAAATGTTGACCTGTTTCAAATCACGGGGCTGCTTGCGGATGGCGCAGACCGGGTTTTTGCACCCTTGCTGGATGCACCGCTCTACGTCATACTTGACCTCGTACCAGCCGCCCTCGTAACCGTTGTTACCCATCACACAGGCGCAGTAGGCGCCGCCTGTGAGCTCCATGTACTGCTTATGGGCTTCTTTGACGTTCTCGGTCTCGATTTTTTCCACGCTGTGCCCATAGTCATAGGGCCTGTTCGTCTGACGGCATGGGCACATGATGAGCGGGAAGCCCTGCGGAATGTGTTCACAGCCCTTCCGCTGATAGGGACAGCGGAGCAGCGGGTTGTCGTTCTCCGGACAGTACCAGACGTTCTGAAACCAGCAGTCACCATTGTTGAAGCCGCGGCCAACATCGCTGCTGCCTTGGATCAGCAGGCCGCAAGGGGTCTCCCAGGTGAAGCCCAGCATGGTTTCCCATTTATAGCCAAAGTTTTGCCAATCGCTCCAATAGACCGTATCCGGGTGGTTCTCCCTGGTATACCCCTGGGCATAGAGCCGCCGGGTCAGGTCGTTCAGCTCCCCGTTCATATCCCGGGACACGGGATCAGGCCAAAGTGCTCCTTCATGGTGTCTCTCAGCTCCTCCACTTCAATTTGGTATTCCTGGGCAATACAGCCCTCGCACACGATCTGCTTGTAGCCCAGCGCCCGGCTGCACCGCTTGTCCCAGGAGTTCACCTCCCCGCCGCAGACGGGGCAGGCGAGATCCGGGTACCAATGCAGCTTGGCGGGGTTGGAAAACTTGCGCTCACCCATGGCTGGACACCTCACGCATACAGTGCGGGCATTTGATGAGGCCGCCGGACTGCATCAGCTTCACGTAGTCCTCGCGGCCGATAGCGCCGCGCAGGCACTGGGAACAGAAGTTTTTGCCGCAGACCTCACAGCTCCAAATTTCGCCGTGGATGTCGGTATGTTCCTCCCAGCCCAGCTCGGCGCCGCAGAAATCGCAAATGTATTTGTCCGTTTCCTCTCGGCATGACATTTTCTTCACCTCCAAAACAGGTGTGCCGCGGGGCCAAACAGTCCCACGGCACACCTGCCTATCTGTTTACGCCGCCGGTTGTCCGGCATTGGCATAATCGGATGTCTCAAAATAGTCTTTCATGCAAAGAGGCACAGCCGCCACACGCCAATCCTTTGGCTGGGGCTGGCCCGCCCGCACCCTGTCCAACAGGGCACGGTTCCCGCAAACGGCGCACCGAAACCACTGGCGGCCCATCCGCCGCTCCAGCGCGTACATGGCCTACACCTCCCCCAACCTCTGCCGGAGGAACTGCTCCAGCGCCGCCATGTTTTTCTGATACTGCGGCAGAAAGGGCAGATCCAGCTCGTAGTTGTAATAGCGGTAGTAGAGGATCTGGAACAGGCTGGCCCGGAGCTTGCCGGCATCCAGCTTGTTCAGCAGACAGCCCAGGGTGGGCAGGGCGATGCCCTCAGCGGCCCAAAACTCCCGGCTTTCCCTGGAGAAGTTCTCGTGGAGCCAGTCCTTCACCTGCATCTTGCCGTCAGAAAAGTGGGCCGCGTGCTGATCCACACAGCGGTAGTATTCAAAGGGCTTCCCCCTCTGCCCGGGCCGCACACTCAGCGGGTAGATCCGGCAGACAGAGGGCCTGCCCGCATAAGCGGAGCAGCGTCCATCTTTGAGAAGGACGCAGGTGTGGTCATCGCCCACCGTGTTCATCAGATAGATAGGCAGACGGCCTTCCAGAAGATCGGTGTGGGCATAGCGTTCATATACGTCATGGATGGAACCGGCCTCCCCCCGATCCCGGAGACACCGGGCCAGACGATAGGCGTCCAGGGGTTCCAGCATCAGCTGGCCCTCCAGATCCCGGCAGCAGCCAGCACACCGGCGGCACTGGAAGCACATCCAGTCTTTGGGCCGGATAGGGATGGCGCGGCTCATGCGGCGTCCCCCTTCACGCCCAGGGCTTGGTAGACGGCCTTCCAGTTCTGGTGGCACTCCTCCTCGGTGGCCCCGCCCTGGGTAATGGTAGTCCAGTCCAGGCAGACCGTGCCGGCGGTGATCCGGCTGAAGGTGCATCCGTCCAGGGTGGAACCGGCATAATCCACCTCATCCATCGTGCAGTCGGCGGTGTGGCAGCTTTTCAGTGTGGCATTCTGTACCGTCAAGTGGGACAGCTCGCAGTCATGGAACCGGGTATGGGCCAAGGTGGCCTCGTACATATCCACATGGCTCAGAACAGACGAGTAAAACTCCGTATCATAGATACGGCTGTACCCGAAGGAAATGCCGTCTATGCGGCACACAGCGAACTTGCAGCCATGCAGCTCCGAACCACAGAAATCCGCCTTATCCGGCAGGCAGAAAAAGGTCACATGGTCAAAGCTGGCCGCCCGGAAGAAATTGGCCGGAAAGCCCTCCCTGGCCGCACGGTCATACAGCTTTTGGTCGATGACCTTCAGTTTGCGGCCATCGGAGCCCTTCGCCCACTGAAATGCAAACGCTTTCCGGCTTGGGCGCTTGTGATAGGGCTTGGTCAGCAGCGCCTTCTGGTGCAGGAACGCCCGAACGTCCTCCAAAATCGCCGGGAGCCGGGTGTCCCCGCACTTGTCCAGCTCGGCCAGCAGTTCATCCACCGGGCGGGCGGACCGGCCCTGCAAAATATCGTTCAGGCTTCGGATGGCCCGGGTTCGTTCATCAGGGTCATAGCTACGGGGCGCGGACGCCTCCAGGCAGTCCGCAATGCGGCGGCTGAGCTCCAGCCCGCTGGGTACAGCTTTGTAGTCAATCATGATGTGATCCTCCAAATAAAAGCAGGCGCGGTAAAAGACCTGGATAGTCCTTTGCCGCGCCTTTCATGTATCAGCCGTCCAGCTCAGGCGGCCATCGCCAGGGGAAAGCAGCCCGCCGCCGGCTCGGAGCTGGGCCCCGTCAGCAGGCGGTACTGGGTGTTCAGCGTCTCAAAGCGCACCTCACCCATGCCGTAGCTGTGGATGGACACCACCCGGGAGGTGTACGTCACCTGCCCCTGATGGAGAATGACGGCCTTCGCGCCCACGGCCAGCGGCCGCAGCAGGACGCCGGCCAGCGTCTTTGTGGTCTTTTCCTCAGTATTCATGGATATTGAGCCCTCTTTCTGTTTCCGTATTCAGCAGCAGGTGATCCTGCCGCAGCTCTTTCAAAAGCCTGCGGGCCCGCTTGACCCCCATACCCTGGAGCTGTGCGGCCTCTGCCATGGTACAGCCCCGGAGACGCGACAGCGCCAGCCGGTGCTGTTCCTCGCTGGCCCCGGCCATCAGATCGCGCAGGGTCAGACGGGCCTCCAGCTCCTCATAGTTGGGCGGCCTGGCCCGGGTGTCTGCCAGATATCGTTGTTCCGCATTGCGGCGGCGCTCCTCCGCCCGGTAGTCCGCGGCGACACTGCGGGCCATGGCCTGCCACGCGATGGTGGAAAAGGCATACCGCCTCAGCCACGGCTGGGTGAGATACCGCTGCACCGCCTGGAGAAAGCCCAGGGCGGCCACGTCGTAGTATTCATTTGCGGCGTAGCTTCCCCTGCCCAGGAACGAATAGATCAGGTCGTGGTGCCGGTCCGCGAACCGGCGCTGTTCCTCCGTGAGGGGCGCCAGCGGGGCGGGCTGCCCCCGCGTAAATTGCGGGAACAGCCTGCTCTGCCGCTGGACAAATCGGATTCAGGCGGGCATAAGCTCCCGCTCACCGTCCAGGAGGCCCACCGCAAAGTGGCCATCGTTGTCCGGCAGCTCCAGCGGGGCGTCCACCGTCTGAACGATGTTGGCCGCGGCCTCCGCCTGGGCCTGGGCCCGCTGCTCCAGCATCTCCTTGACCATCTTGCGGAACCCCTCGGCATACGTCTTGACCGCCGCCAGCTCCTCGCCGGCGAAATCCCGCACCCGGTTGAACACGGCGACGCTGTAGTCGAAGCCGTTGGTGCTCACCGGCTTCAGCGTGATCTTAACCAGGCTGCCGTAAACAGGCCGGTTGCGCAGGGCAAAGGCCATGTTGACAAAGTTCTTGTAGGGCTTGATGCTGGTGGGCGGCAGGGCCAGCTGGAGCGGCATATACGCCCCGTCCTGGAGGATGTAGAGCATCCGCATATTCTTGCACAGCTTGCCCTTGCCGCTGGAGCCGAACTGGTTGTTGCCGCAGGCCTCGCACAGCAGGCCGGGATCGCCGTAGCCCTGCTTGCCGTCCATGGACTGGCACTGGGGCGGGGTGTTGTCGTCGTACTCGCTGCCCTCCGGCCAGCAGGCGTTGGCGGAGTGGTTATAGAGGATGATCCCCTCGATCTCGCCCACGTAGGTGGGGTGGTCCGGATCCTCGCCCGGCATCTTGAACTGGGGCACGCCGCCGCCGGGGATCTTCACCCGGGGGAAGGAGAGCTCCAGGCCCTCCAGATCCTCCGCCACGTCGGCGGCGTCAAAGCTGGCATCCATGGGGGCGGGAAGGTTAAAGGGCTTGTACTCCGCCATCGTGGTGACATTCTGCTGGTTACTCATGAATTTTTCCTCCTGTCATGTTGTTGTATATCATCAGCATGGCCCGCATTACGCGGCCATAGCGGATGCCTGGTTAATCTGCCGGAGCATAGCCGGGCTCATGGTCATGACGCTGTAGCCGATGGTCTCCAGCTCTGTGGCCCGTTCATAGCTCTCCACGTCCTGGCTGTACCGGGTAACGGCGTTGGCCAGCCCGTAGAGGGTGTAGTCCGCGCCCTCCAACAGGTGCTGGAGAACGCCCTTGCCCTCCGCGTCGGTGAGGCTGAAGTTGGAGCTGGTGAGCTTCACCAGGGCCGGGATGTCGGTGGTGTCCAGCTTGGCTTCGGTGCTCTTTCGCATGGTGTCCAGCACCTTGGCAAACCGGGCCTCATCCACCGCCGCTTTCACCGAGTCCTGGAGCTTCAGCATGAACGCCTTGCTGTCCGCCTCCAGCGTCTCTTTCGAGTACAGGGCGAAATTCTCATCGGTGTTGTTGGCCCGGTTCACATGGTTGCGCCGGGTGCCGGCGCGGGAATCGTTGACCACCATGCCGTTGAGGCAGACAAGGCGGTACACCAGGGGTTGGACGTTCACCGAGCCCTGGCCGGTCTCGCTGTTGGAGATGGCCACGCCCGACTGCACAATATCGCCCACACGCACCTCCCCGGTGAGCCTGGGGTTGACCACCTTGATGTACATATTGTCCTCAGTGATCTGACAGCTCTCAAACCGCGCGCCCTGCATATCCATGATGATGGGCAGCACAGTTGCGACGATCTCAAGGTTATCAATGGGCCAGTAGCGATTGCTGAGAAAGGCCCTGGCTTTGCCGTCCAGGGTGCGCAGCATCCGCTGGGCGGGTTCGCCCCGGCGGAGCCAGTGGTTGACGTTGTGGGCCAGCAGGCCGGGTTCCTCCTGGAGCATCTTCTCGTAGTACCTCCAGGGGATGCCCAGGTGGGCCCCCATCTGGCGGTGGGCCGTCTCCTGGATGTCCAGCGGCTCCGTCTGATCCACGCCGCCGTCCAGTACCCGGAGCATGGGCTTGCCGCCCGTGGCGTCCATTTCCAGCGCGCGGGGGTTCACCAGGAAGTCCTCCTTGGCCCCAGCCTGACGCTCGATCTCCTGTGCCATCTCAGTGATGGTCAGTCCGGCTTTCATTTACCGCACCCCCTTACCAGGAAACGGCGATGTGGTCGGCCTGGACGTCAGTGGTCAGCCCTTCCTGATTCAGCACGTCCGCCAGCCGGGGCCAATAGACCTTATCGGGGAAATTGGTAAACGTCCCCTTCTTGATCACGTTCTTGCCGGACTTGGGCCGGATGCAAATGGAGCCGTTCTCGTTCACCGTCAGCTTGTGGTGGCCCCTGGTCTTCAGGTCGGCGACCACAGCTTCCAGCAGCTGGCGTCCCTCCAACTCATACCACGCTTGGGGATCCAGGGAGGTTTGCCCGGACGGCGCACCCCCCAGCGGCGCGACCTTGACCATGGCGCATTTGAGATCACCGCTCTGGTCAATAGTCACGTCAGCATACTCATAGTCGGGCACGTTGTAGACCTGGATGCGCCCGGTGCCGCCCCGCACAACAAAGATGGCGGGGTTCTCCATGGTCCACTCCCAGCTCACATCGGGGTAGACGCTTTGCAGGGCCTCCGATACCCGGCAGTTGACGTGCCGGAGCAGGAGCGCCGCCAGATTCCGGCCGGCGAACTCGCCCTGCTCTCTGGCCGACCGCTCCTCCTGATAGCGGTAGGCGCTGTTGGCCCGCCACGCGGGGCGGAGCAGGGTGAGCACCACCCACAGGCCCCACAGAGCGAAGGTGAGGAGCAGGAGAACGGTCTGAGCCGGCCCACGCAGCAGCGCCAGAATGGCGATGACCACACCGATCAGGATGGAGGTGCTGGAGGCGAGGGAGACTTTCGGTTTCATTTCGTTTGCCACCTTTCAATTTTTGTCGAAAAACAAAAAAGAGGCGCTGCTTCCGTGTCAATGTCAATAACCTAACAAGGAAGCGCTAAGAATTATCGTAAAATAGAATA
>CAJULJ010000108.1 GCA_910587395.1 uncultured Oscillospiraceae bacterium
GGGATGAGATCCTTGAGATATTGGAAGGCTTCACCGATTTTGACGCCCTGGGCCGCTGCGAAATGGAGCAGGACGGGGTTCGGGAAACCAGCTTCGGCTCTGTCAAGCGCCTCAGCGCCCCCTGACCCCAGCAGGAGCCGGAGCTGGATCAGACGATGGGCTGAAAACAGTAGACTTCCCTGGGGAAGTGTGGTATTTGTTGTGTCAAATTGATAGAAGGGAGAAAACACAATGGCAGTGGATATTTTCGAGGACAAGCTGCAGTACGCCCAGATGTTCGGCAAGCCTGTGCTCACCACCAACTGGCCGATCCCCCGGGAAACGGTGCCGGACAGGTGGTTTTGCTACGATATGCGGGGGACGGACAGCGACCCCGCGGCCCACGCCGAGCTGGTGGACTACACCAGCTATGACCACAGCGGCACCGTCCTCTCCCCCAAGCCGCTGAAGCGGCCCGCCACCAAGGCCAGACGGATCGGGAAGGGGGACTACTTCCTTCATGGCGAGACCATGGAGCTGGAAGCCTTCTGCGAGGAATACGGCCTGGATGTCCCGGATAACCCGATCAAATTTGAGATGCGCCCCGCTTCGCCCGATGAAGCGGAGCTTTTTTACGCCCTGCCCCCTGAAAAGGATGAGGAACTGGGCGCTGTCGGACACGTCCGCATGGATTTCGGGCGCAATGGGGACGAGTTCTGGCACACCTGGTGGCCGCGGGGCCCCGAGGGACTGAACACCCCGGAGTTCAAGGAGGAGCTGGGCCAGGTGGTGGCCCAGCTTCGCCGGGGCGTGCTGAAGGACTTCTCCTCCATGCTCCGCCACTGCCATATCAGCGGTGGGGAGATCAGCGGCGGTATCTGCTGCCAGAATTACGGCTTCGTGGTGGAGACAGAGCGGTACCGCTACTGCCTGCGCTGCAACCCGGTGCGCGGGGACTACCAGGCGTACCTCACCGCCTATGACCTTCGCACCCAGGAGCTGAACCAGGTCCAGGAACAGGGAGCAGAGCTGGACAGCGGCCCGGTGATGGGCAGCATAGGCTGACCCAATACATTAAATTAAAGGATGTGTGCATGAAAATGAACGACAAGTTTTTTCCTGAGTTGGTCCGCCGCCTGAAGCGGGAGGGCATTTCCACCGGACCGGTGGAGAAGGGCTGCCTGACGGTGCTGGCGGACGGGCGGGCGGCTGTGCTGGTCATGCCGCAGGGAGGTGTTGTCTTCAACGCCGATGTGGAGCGCGGCCCGGAAGCGGACAGCGTCTACGACCTCACCTTCAGGCTGAGCCGCGAGGTCTATGAGTACACCGGGGCCATGGCGTCCGCCCCGCCGCTGGTGGCGGAGGGGCTCCACGAGGGCTTCCGGGTGCTGGCGGATTTTAACGGTGTGATGTTGGCCGGGCAGGAGCTGGAGGCCAACTGGGGCTACAAGTTCGCCACCTGGCGGCGCAGCCCGGACCGCACCGCCGTGGGAAGCGGCGAATATTTCGATGGCGGGCATTTTTACGGGGCCGCCAAGCTGGACTTCGCCTGCCGGGCGGGGCTGGTGGATGGGCACCGCCAGTTTACGGATCAGCAGCTTGTCGAGCTGTACCGCTGCGTCTGTGAAACGCTGGAAAGCGGATACCCTTGGGGGGATGGATTTTGCGTAAGGTTTTTGAGGTGGAGCTGTCCTCTGAGAACGGCTGCACAGAGCTGGCACTCCCCGCCGCGCCCTATGCCCTGCTGGACGCGGTGGAGAAACTGGAGCTGGCGGACGGCGAGGCGCCCGGGTGGAAAATCCTCCGTTTGCCCAGCTGCGGCCGCCTCTCCCCGTATTTGGATCAGGGCGGCACACTGCCCGAGCTGAACGCCCTGACCCAGCGGCTGTCGGAGCTGGGTGAAGCGGAGCTGTCCATCGTGGAGGGGCTGATCCAAATGGAACAGCCCCAGCCCGGTATTACACCTGTCCCCCTGCCCCAGTTGATCGACCTGGCCTACAGCACAGACTGCTGCCACCTCGTGGAAGGGGTGGTCACCGATGCCCATCTGGGCCGGTTCTGTACGGGAAACGGGTTTGTTCCGGAGGCGGAGGGCCTTTCGGATAAAGCATTCGAGCTGCTGGATTTCGCAAAGATCGGTCGGGAGTTCTGCGAAGCCGAGGGCGGCGTGTTCACCCGGGTTGGCTATGTCCAGCGGCGGGAGGAGCTAAAGCAGGTGTACAAAACCCTGGATCTGACGCTGAAAAAGCCGGACTATGCCATCCTGGCGGAGCTGGCCGATGGTACCCAAGTGAAGCTGCCCGCCCCGCTGGGCGAGACCCTGGCAGACGATCCTGCCCAATGTGTGGACAGTGCCGCTCCCGGGCTCATTGGTCAGACCGCCATGGTGTCCACCCTGGATATGCTGGCTCGCCGCCTGACGGAGCTGGAGCTGGACGGTGAACTGACCAAGTACAAGGCTGTGCTGGCTGCCACCGGCTGCGAGGATATTCCCCAGGCCCTGGCACTGGCGGACGAACTGGACCGTTACCGCTTCGACCCGGAACCGCGCGAGCCGGACGAGGTGGCTGCCGGCCATCTGAAAGGACGGCTGCCGGAGGAGGAGCTGGCGGCGCTGCTGCCCAACGTGAGCCTGTACCGATATGGGCAGGCGGTGATGGAGCAGGACGGTGGGAAGCTCACCGGGTATGGTTATGTCCAGCCCTCCATCGGCCCCAGCCAGAATATGGAGCAGGGGCAGAAATCCGATGAGATGAGGATGATGTAAATTGAATGATTTTGACTACCTGGCCCAGCTTCCCGGCGAGGAGCGGGAACAGGATTGGATCAGGAAGCGGCTGGGGACGTTGAGCGTCCGGGAAGGCGTCATCCTGGCCGCCGCAGCCCAGGCCGACCCGCCCGAGGACGCAGCCCAGGCCATCGACCGGCTCCAGTCCCTGGACGAATACAGGGTGCTCCTGGACGCGGGCAGCTATGAGGCGCTGGGCAGGCGGTATCTGCTCAACGACACCAGGATGCCGGTGGACGCCCTGGCCTTCGCGGACCTGGGATCGGTGGGGCGGCAGTATGAGGACAAACATCCCGGCCTGTTTATCGGGAGCTATTACGTTCAGTACCCGGATGCGCTCCCCGAGCAGGTCTACCGGCCCGGCATGGCCCTGCCCGCCGACGAGGGCTGGAGCGTCAAGGTGAAGCTGGCCTCCCCCGCTGTGCCCGAGGGGGTGTGGCTGCGCCTGCCGGGGCTGGATGAGTACGGCGATGAGAGCTCCACAGAGGAGGCGCTGGTCCTGCGGGAGCTGCGGGTGAAACGCTGGAATGAGTGCGCCCTGGTGGATGCCCAGTGCGTCCTGCCCGAAGCGGGCGATTTGGTGGCCCAGTACGGCGATAACATCGCGGACTTGATCTACGATGGTGTCCAGTTGGGCTTTGTGTTGGACGAGAAGGGCCAGGGCTCCTCGCGCTTCATGCAGCGGTACGCCTCCGCGCTGGTGCTGGAGGGCTGCCATGACCTGAGACTGGCACTGGATATCAGTCAAAACCTCAACTGCTACGACTGGATGCAGCGCGCCGACCTGGAGGCTTCCGGCATGGCGCTCCTGATGGATAAGGGCGTGTCCGAGGAGCTGATCCGCGCCAGCGGCATCGACCTGGCGGACTACCGGACCCACCTGCTGGAACAGGAGGGCTACACGCCTACCCCGGACGGCTGGGGCTACATCCGGCGCAACGCCAAAGAGTTCTGCTATCAATTCAGCACCCCCGCCCAGCCCCAGGAGGAGCCTGGGATGGCGATGCAATAAATATCACACAGGGGCCGTTTTCCCGGAGGGAATAATGGCCCCTGTTTTTTATGCCCTTTTTTCGGGAAAACGCCCCCGAAAAAGGAGGAAATCATGAAGGAAGAACAGCTGCTGGCCTATTTGAAGGCCAACTGCTCCGGGCGCGGGAAGCGCCAGACCAGGGCCCAGCTCCAGCGGAAGCTGAACCTGAGCAAAGACCAGCTCACTGACCTGGTCCACCGGATGCGGTGCAAGGGCCTGCCCATCGCGGGCGGGCCGCTGGGCTACTATTACGCCCAGAACGCCGGTGACATCCTCTCCACTATCCGCTGGCTGGAGAAGATCGTCAAGACCCTGCTGGACTCCATCAATGGGCTGACCCAGGCGATGGAGTCCTTTGGGCCCATGGATGGCATCGGAGCCCAGCGAGGGGAAGGTGGCAGCCCCTGAAAAGCTTCATCCCCTGGGTGGGCGGCAAGGGGAAGCTGCTGTGGCTGATCGACCGTCTGGCCCCCGCCAGCTATGCCCGGTTCGTGGACGTGTTCGGCGGCAGCGGCACCGTCACCCTGGGCCGCCCCCTGCGCCGGGGCTGCGCTGAGGTCTACAACGACTTCAACAGCAACCTCACCAACCTGTTCTGCTGTGTGAAGGAGCGCCCCATGGCCCTGCTCCGGGAACTGGGGTTCCTGCCGCTCAATTCCCGGGACGATTTCAACGTGCTGTACAGATTCTTCTCCCACCAGGAGTTCACCGACGACTACCTGGAGGAAGAACTGGAGCTGACCCAGATTTTTTTGGAACCGCCCCAGAAAGAAACCATACGCAGCCTGATGCTGGAACGGGCCCCGCGGGGCGATGTGCGCCGGGCGGCGGACTACTTCAAGCTGGTGCGGTACAGCTTCAGCGGCAACGCCAAAGCCTTCGCGGGCCGTCCCTGCGACCTGCGCCGCTTCTTTTACCTGGTCTGGGAGTGCTCCCGCAGACTGAAGGACGTGGTGGTGGAGAACAAGGATTTCGGGGAGCTGATCGCCCAGTACGCCCGGGAGGACACCTTCTTCTACTGCGACCCGCCTTACTTCAACGCCGAGTGCTACGAGGTGGCCTTCCCCAAAACCGACCATATCCGGCTCCACGACACGCTGACGCGGTGCAAGGGGCTGGTGATGGTATCCTACAACTACTGCCCCTTCATCTGCGATCTGTACCGGGATTTTTATATCTTCCACACCACGCGGCCCAACAGTATGTCCCAGACAGCGGGCAGCGAATACGAGGAGGTGGTGATGACCAACTACGATCCCCGCGCCCTGGGTGCCGATCGGGGCTGGCAGCTCGACCTGTTCCAGCGCGGCGAGGACAGAGGCGGCGGAGGGACGTATCAACTGATCCATGAACCAATAAAAAACGAGGAGGAACACAAACATACCACCTTGTAATTGCCGGGGGCGTTGTAGGTGCCGGTGAAGATGCGGTTCAGCCGCACCGCCTGCACCGGCAGCGTGTCCCGCCAGTAGAAGGAGGTAAGCGCGGTGGTGGAGTTGTTGCCAATCTCGCTGAACGTATAGCGGATGTCCTGGCCCGGCATCACCTCGGCGTAGCCCGTCTTTTTGATGGACACATTGGTAGTGAGCGCCTTATTGGTCATGGCAACCTTGACAATCTGCCCGACGTGCTCGATCTCCGCCTCAATGGGTGTCTTGTCCAGACCATAAAAATTCGCCGCCTTGGATTCCACCACCTGGTACCGGCCCAGGGGCAGGGGCTTGGACACGGCCACGCCGTTCTTGTCGGTGCGCACGGTGTCCACCAAGTTGCCAGTGCGGTAGTGGTATATCTCGAACTCGGTGCCGGGAATGGGAGTGCCAGCTCATCCAGGCTGCCCGCGCACGCCCCTATGTCCTCCAGCATCCGCCGCACCGCCGGGGGCACGTCGGTGATATCGTGCCGCTGCCCGCCGTCAGTGACGTGGGCCACGCCGTCGCGCACCTCCACATGGAGCTTGTGCCCCTCCGGAATGCCCATCTCTGCCCGTATATCCTCGGACAGCTCCGCCTCCGGCCCATACACCCCCTCATAGGGACACCCGTCCGGGCAGCCCTCGCAGGGGCCGCAGGCGTCCTTCAACTTGCCCAAAAACTCCGCCGCGAGGCAGGTCAGGGCGTCGATGGCGCGAACCGTTTGCAGCGCGGTCATGCTCGCGGGTGCCGCCACCAGCAAGTCCTTCTCCACCCGGAAGCCCAATGCCTCGCCGGGGTCGAAGCCGCAGATATCCACGACCTCGCCGGGGAGCGTAAACTCCTTCTGCCGCTTATGATCCTTCATATAAGACCAACCTCAGCGGCGGCGAGTACCGCACCATGTACGACAACCTGTCCACCGCCAAGAACTACACGCTGGACGCCTCCCCGGTGGCGCTGGGCCTGGCCTCCAACGAGTATGTCACTGAGTTTATGCTGGTGTTCGGCGTGGTCCCCGCCAACTTCCGCCAGGTGGAGGCCCCCAAGGTGGACTGCAAGGTGCTGTCCACGGTGAAGGGCGGCAGCAGTTTCACCAACAACGCCGACGTGGGCGGCGTGTACAACGGCCAGTGGATCCAGGCGGTGACCCGCTGGACCACCAAGGTCTACGGCAAGCCCCCCAAGCTGCCCACCACCGGGTATTGAGCCCAGAAACAAGAAACGGGAGGCTGTCCACTGGGCAGCCTCCCAAATATTCAAGGAGGAAAAGTACATGAAAAAGTCTCGTATGCAAATAAAGCCGTTGGCCTTTTGACCACATATCACAGTGGCAAAAGTTTTACCGGCGGTTCGTTTGACGGTTTAAGAGGGCAGGGTCTGAAAATTGAAGGTACGCTTACTCATTCTTTACATGGCGTCGTCAATAAAAATATGATATAATCGTCCTCAAAGAAAAGGGG
>CAJULJ010000109.1 GCA_910587395.1 uncultured Oscillospiraceae bacterium
TATTTTCGCACTTACTTACGACTTGTGCAATATTTATTTTTCAAACAAGCCCTAATCCCAGGCCGTAGAGCCATTGGGCGAAGCCCTTAAAAATACTTTCAAGAATCGTGGGCACCTCCTTATGGTGGAATACGTGCGGGACGGTTCACAGGAACCGCCCCGCAAGGCTGAAAGCAGGTTATTCAACAGGGTGTTGAAATGGGACAGCTTTCGCAGCGTGAGAGCGTTTTGCAGTACGCTCAGAACAGATACGGGGCCGAGCCGGAATATCTCTGGGCGAAGTATCCAGGTTATGCCGTACTCCGGCATCCCGGCAGCCGGAAATGGTTCGGGGCCATCATGGACATTCCCCGCAGCCGGCTGGGACTGGACGGCGATGGGACTGTCGATATCATAGATGTAAAATGCGGTCCCATTATGGTGGGTTCCCTGCTTGCCCAGGATGGGTTTCTCCCGGCGTACCACATGAGCAAGGGCTCGTGGGTGTCCATCCTCCTGGATGGGACCGTCCCGAATGAACAGCTATTCACGCTGCTGGAGCTGAGCTATGACAGCGTAGCGCCGAAGCAGAAAAAGACTTAGCGGTTTTCAAAAGGGGACTGGTTCGTTCGCCCCGCTGCTTTCCGGCGGGCTGGTGCGGTGCAGGCAGGCCGCCAGCGCCGCAAAAAACTGTCCCGCTTCCGCGCAATAGGACGGCGCCGCTCTGGGTACACAGGTGTGCTCGATCAGATAGGCCGTCCGATCCAGGATGGGCCAGTCGGGTTCATGGTTGGCCATACAATTTGCCTCCTCTCTAACATTTGCTTGAACCAGGGCGCCGTTCCTGGTATAATGAGGAACGGTGATTGAATTGATACTTACTTGTGACAACTGCCGCTTCATTTTCAGCCGGACGGAGGAAACGGACCAGTGCCCCGACTGTGGGAAGCATATGGTCCGTCCCGCAAACGAGACCGAGCAGGAGGAATTTGAGACCCGCATGGCGGAGCTGGTCCGCAGCGAGCACTCAGAAGCACCCCGGTTTCCCGCCCTGGAGGAAACAGAGTTCTCGATGCTCAGCTCTTTCTCGTTCCGGCTGCCTGCCACAGCGCTGCAAATCGACAGCGAAATGGTCGTGGATATCATTGTGGAATACGGCGAAAACCCGGCCGACCGAAGCGAACTGGCGGGAAATGTTTGGGCTCGCCAGGAGGGCGGGATGACCAGCAGCTTCCTGATGTCGGTCCATCTGCCCGCAAAGCGGAGCGAGACGCCGAAGGAACAGGTGAACCGGATTTACGCTGCATTGAGCGGGAGCGGCAGCTTCAAAGAAAAGCTGTCTGATTTCATCACGGCTCAGATAGGCCACAGCTTTTGATATTGGCATGGGGCGGCCCCTTTTGGAGCCGCCCCATGTGGTTAATAGCCGGTTTTGGGCAGGTAGGGCTGAGTGGGTTTCCTGAGTTGAACGATGACCGTCACCCAGGCGGTGTTGCCGGTCTCCCACTGGCTCATGTGCTGACCGCCCGCGTCCGCCCGGTTGACCACCTGATACCCGTTGGCGAGATCCGCCCGGGTCTGGATTACAACGGTGGGCTTTGTGACGGAGGCAAAGCCGGCGGGCACCTTTCCAAACTCCAGCCGCACGTCCGTGACCACCTCTCCCTGCATCAGCGGGATGGCGGTCAAATCGAACGCGTAGTTATTGGTGCTCAGAAGGTTGGCGGCAAGTACGCGGTAGTCGTTGTAGTTGGTCTTATATGTGACCTGGTAGTACAGCCGCGCGTTATAGGTGCCGGTGGTGATGGTCTTGGCGGTGGCGCAGTCCGTGGGGAAGCGGTCATGCCAGAAGAAGTTTTCCAGCGCCACGTTGGAATTGTTGGCCACCGTCAGGTCATAACGCATGGAGTCGCCAGCCATGAGCTGCTTGTTGCCCGTCTTGGTGATGGTCACCTTCAGATTGGCGGGCTTGTCGTAGTCGGACACCTTGATGATCTGACCGGAGTATTCCAGCGTTTCGTCAAAGGTCTTTCCGCTGAGCTGGTAATAAGCCGGGGCTGTCACCTCAACAATTTTGTACCGGCCCAATGGGAGGGGCTTGGACGCCGCCACGCCTCGGGCATCGGTGGTGATATAATCCACCACACGGCCGCTGCGGGCCTCACTAATCTCATAGACCGCGCCCTTGAGGGGAGTTCCTGCTGGGTCCCCGGTCACAGGATTGGCCTCGGCGGCGTACTTATAGATCTGGAACTGGCCGGTAATGGGCACATTTTCCCACTCAATCTCAATGGTCTTACCGGGCTGGACGTAGACGGTCTTGTACTCCTTGTCCAGTTCGTAGCCTGGGGCTGCCTCCAATTCGCGGATATGCAGCCGGCCTTTACCCTGTACGGTGAGGTCGTCGATGTAAATGTAGCCCTGCTGCTCATATGACCGTTATCGTAGTCAACGTAGGAGCCGTCCGCGTAGGTCAAGAGGAACTGCACCCCGGCCAGCGGGCTTCCGTCCAGGCTGCTCTTTTTTTGGATGACCAGGGAGCCAGCCTTTTCGTTCCAGAAAATCAGCTCCTGGGGCTTTTTAGACGCCTGGATCGTAATGGTTTGGGGCTCGCCGTCCAGTACAAAGCCCTCCACTGTGGAGATTTCACGCGCGGTCACGGTGGTGCCGGGCTCCAGGTCCTCCAGGACGATTTCACCGGCACTATTGGTGTAGTACACCCCGTTATTGGTGCCGATGGGATTTCCGTAGCCGTCAACCACCTTGAAGCAAACGCCCTTCAACGGCTCATAATCCGTCCCCTTGATGTACTTGCGGATGGTGAGGGTCATCTTGGGGTCGTTTTCAAAATCCAGGTTGTTGCCGCCGGTGCCGGTGTTGCCACCGGGAGTTGTCCCGGCGTTGGTTCCGGAGCCGCTGGTCACGGTATTGGCGCCGCTTTTAAGGGTGATGGTCTGCGGCGTGGTGTTGAGTACATGAGTGTCCGGCACCTTGTATTCGGTTACTACCACCGTGGAACCGGGCAGGAGGCCGCTGACGGTCACAGTCCCGTCCGCTCCAGTAGTATAGCGCCCAATCAGCTCCCCGCTGGCGTATTTCACGGTGAAGGTGGTGTTGGGGATCGGCTTACCGGTGAGCGAATCCACCTTCGAGAGCGTGAGGGAGCACAAGGGATTGTTATAAAAATAGAGGCTCTGCGTGTCGTCGCCGGGGTTGACAACCACCGTCTGGCTGCGGGTGTTGGGGTCGATGGCATAGCCCTCGGGACTGACTGCCTCGGTGCAAATGATGGTGCCGGTGACGTTGGAGAGAATGATCTGCCCCTCCGCATTGGTGGTGTACAGGCCGTTGGAGGACAGCTTTCCGTCCGCCGCGTCCACCACCTGGCCGTTGGCGTAGGTGATCTTGAACTGCGCCCCCTCCAACGGGGACTTGTCCACACTGGACAGCTTGTAAATGATGAGATTTCCCTGCTTTTTTTTTTCTGAACTCCAGGGTCACAGTCTGCCCAGCGCTGATTTTTGCCGTCTGGGGCACATCGTCCAGGATGTACCCGGTTTTTGTACGGGTTTCCTTGACGACCAGCGTGGTGCCGGGTTCGATGCCGCTGACGGTGAAGGTTCCGGCGCTGTCCGTCACAAACTTGCCGTTGGCGTCGCCCACCACGGTGCCGTCACTGGTGGTCACAAAAAACTCCACGTCACTGAGCGGGCTTCCATCGTTGGCATCCACCTTCTTGACCAGCAAACTGCCCTTGGCGCTGTTGCCGAAGCGGACGTGGATGACCTCCTGCTCCTCGCCGGAAAGGTACACGGTCTGGGGCGGGGTGTCGATGACGTGATTGCCGTCACTGGACAGCTCCTCGATGATATAGGTGCCTTTTTTCAACCCGGTCGCTGTGAAGCTGCCATTTTTTGAGGTCTGATAGGTGCCGATCACGGTGCCGCCCGTGCCGGAGGTATTGCCGGACAGATAGCGGATTTGGAACACCGCACCCTCGATGGCCACATTGGGGTGCTGGGAATCATACTTCCACACGCAGATGGCGGACAGGGGCTGGTTGCGGAACACGAAGGTGTGGCCCTGCCCCGCAGGGATGAACGCCTCCTGGGTGTCCGGGTCCGCTTTGGCGAAGCCCTTCAGCGGCTCCAGCTCCTTTACCCGGAACCAGCCGTCCCGCAGGCCCAGGGTGCCCATCTTGGTGCCGTCCAGCTCAATGCGGCCATTCTCGTCCGTGTAGAAAATGCCCAGGTCATTCATTTCGCCGGTGGTCGTGTTGTTGCTGGCATACCAAACCTGGAAGGGGACGTTAGCCAGCCGCTCAAACGTAACGGCGTTCTCCTTGATGATTTCGATGACCGGGCGCTTGTGGTTCTTGAAGTATGCGGTGTGGTCCCGGTCAGGGTACAGCGTCACCAGCTGGGACGGAGCATCCATCAGCCAGGGCGACGGGACCGACTTTTCGGAAATTTCGTATACTCCCGGCAGCAGATTCTCCAGGACGGCGCGGCCTGTGGCGTCCGTTTCGATTTCGTCTACGGAGTGGCCGTCCGCCGCCCGGACCGTGAAAATGGTGTGCTCAATCGGCTCCCCGGTGTCGGCGTCATTTTTATAGACGATGAGGTTGGGCCACTTGTGGTTTTCCAGCACGATGGTGCCGGTTTTCCCCGGAAACAGCTCCACATGATGTTCTCTCAGGCTCAAAATGTGATCGTTTTTGGTGGCCGTTTCTACCAGGGAATACACGCCCGGCTCCAACCCCTCCCACAAAATTTCGCCTGTGGCCGAGGTGACGCGGTCCAGATAATGAGAGCCGTCCTCGATCTTCGCCAGCCGGAAGGAGACCCCCTCCAGCGGGGTGCCGTCTGAGCTGGTTTTTGTCAGCAGCAGGTCGGGCTTCTTGGAGTTGGTGAACACAAACTGGACGTTCTCGTTGGGCTTCAGCTCAATAATGCGCTGGAAGTCGTCGATCACATAGCCGGGGCATTCCAGCTCCTCCACCACCATGGCCCCGGTGGGCAGCTTGGACAGGTCGATGGTGCCGTCCAACCCAGTGGTCAGCTCCTCGGGGCCCCAGCTGCCGTCCACCGCCGTGAATTTGAATTTGGCGTTGGCGATGGGCTTGGACAGGTCGGCGTTGTCCACCTTGATGAGGTGCATACCGGGCTTGAGGTCATTAAAAAAGACCAGCTCCTGCGTGACTTTTGAATTTTTTATGAACTTACCTCCACAGCCTGGACCACAACCCGCTTTGTGGGCTGATTCTCCAGACAGGTGATAAGGGTGATGCGGTTATCGGAACTGGCCTCCAGATAGCTCCAGTCCGTCCAGTCGATGGTGCCCACATAGCTCACGGAGTAGGTCCGGATGCCCAGGGTGGTCTCATACTGGATGATGTCGCCGATCATCAGATTCTTGATGGAGCCGATATTGTGGCTGGAACCCCGGTTGTGCCCGCACAGACCAATGTTGCCCAGCCATGCGCTGGTACTGGGGAAATGGCCCACACCCTTGCTCATGGCGGTGGAGTCGGTGCCCTCATAGGCGTTGAACCGAATCCCCAGTTTGGGGATCGCGAGCGTGCCCACACTGCCGTCAGAGCGGGTTACGCTGCCCACATTCGTGAAGACCGTGGTGGGGACAGTGGAAAAATTGGGCGTGGTGGTTGTCCCAGGCGACTCCACCCATTCCACGGGGAAGCCGCTGCCGATGCTGTCGGCGTAGAGCCCGTCGCTGCCCCCGCTCAAGCCGTACTCCAGGGAACCGGCGCCGGATGTGTTCGGAGCTCCATCGGCCAGCGGGTCCAGGAAGTCCACCACGTTGGGGCCCTCGTAGTTGTACTGGGAGCCGTAGACCTCCTCATAGCTGGTGCTGCCGTAGTAGTCCTGGGGAGCCGCCGTCGTAAACTTGTAGTCCGACGCGTAGGCCGGAGCCGCCAGAGACAGGACGGCAGTGGCCGCGAGGGTCAGTGCAAAGAGCCTGTTGATTTTTTTCATGTCGTTCGTACCTCACTTTCGTTTTCTTCCTCATCCCTCATCCCTCACCGCGAACCAGTAGCTGTCCATACCGTCAGTCCACTCCACCAGGTGGGTCCGCGTCCCATTGTAGAGCTGGATGGTGATGAGGCGTCCGGCCAGTTTGTGGGCCAGCTTTTCCGTCAGCTTCACACTGGCCTCCGCCGCAGGGTATTCCCGCAGCTTGGTAAAATCCAGCCTGGGCTTGCGGACTGAGACCCGCTGGGCGCCCAGCCGCTTATAGGCCACTCCCCTGGCATTCATGGCGTAGATCACAGCGTTGGGTCTCAGGAGAATAAAGACGGCCGCACCTCCGCCGGCCAGGACCATCAGGGACACAGCCAGGATGATCCACGGGATGATAGAGGGCCCCGCCTCTTGAACCGGCTCAGGCTCGGGTTCAGGGATGGGTGCGCCCAGATAGGTGACGGTGTAGCGAATTGACTGCACCCCTTCTGCCGTGATCTCGCCGGTGTAATTGGCGGTGGTCACATAGCCCGTCGCTACCTGCCGGCTTCCTGCCGCAGTGTAGATGGCGGTGGCTGTATAGGAGGTGGGTAGCAGGGTGTCGCCATAAAGTCCGGTTCCGGTGGTGTTCCAGGTGACGTTTCAAGTTTTCTCTGCCGTTCTAGATGGTGTCGTCAATAAACGAGGAGCCAAATGGCAATACAACGAATTTGG
>CAJULJ010000110.1 GCA_910587395.1 uncultured Oscillospiraceae bacterium
TTTTTCTGTATCATACCCTCATTATAGCACCTTTTTATCTATTGGTACAGCTTCTGAGATGATGATGCTTGCCAACGATGCAGGCTTGGGAGACGTCGAATTGTCGGATTTCCAGGCTGCGCTGGATGCGGCCACAGCGGATTATGCCACGGTTCCCGACGCGGGCCGGCTGGATACCATCCGGACGCGAGGCCATATCAAGTGCGCCGAGGGCCAAAAGGCCAGCCGGATCATCAACCGGCTCTGCTGCAAGTTCGGCCTGGATCAGTACCAGGTAGAGCGGATACAGGGTGAGCATGGGGACAATCCCACCACGGTGATGGTCAAGCCCTACAATGCGATTTTCGCCCGGCTGGCCGACTCCTTGAATCCGGTCCAGATTCCCAAGACCGGAATTTTGTCTGTCCATCCCTGCGATTTTTTGGAGATGTCCAGCCAGAAAAATTCCTGGCAATCCTGCCATCGTCTGAATGGCGGCGGCTACCGTGCCGGGTGCCAGTCCTATATGTGCGATGGTGTCAGCATGATCTTTTTTACCGTGGATGATGACATCAAAGCAGATTTCTACCATGCTCCCCGTCTGACAAGGCAAATTTTCTGCTATAAAGATGGGCTCCTCCTCCAATCCAGGCTTTATCCTCACAACGAGGATGATGTCCGGAAGCTATACCGTAGCCTCGTACAAGGTGCGGTCGCTCGATGCCTTGGCATTCCCAACTTATGGAGCGTGAAAAGCAAGCAGGAGGAAACCAGGGCACTTTTGGAGACTGCAAAGCATTCTTTGCATTATCCAGATTACGAATACAGCTATGGCGTGGTTTCACTTTTGAACGGAACGACGCCAGAGCAAAAGATTGTAATTGGCAACCGGTCGCTATGTACCTGCTGCGGGCAGCCGCATGACTATTCTAACTCCTTGAAATGTAGTTCCTGCAAGTCTGTTGTCGTCTGCAAGGAATGTGGGCGTGTTGTTCCGACTGACGAGGCCCATTACATGGAGGAAGCCTTTTTCTGCTGGGACTGCGTAACGCGATGTGAGATGTGCGGCTCCTGGATACGAGGCGCCGAGATACATCAGGCTATCAACAGGAGCAGGCGCATTGTCCGTCTGTGCGAACACTGTCACACATCCGCAACAGGGACCTGCTGCCTGTGCAGCAGCCGGGAAATCTGTCAGATTATTAACGCCGGGCGCTTTTGCCCGCATGTGGAATACACCGTGGCAGCCGCCGCGTGATGGGAGGTACAGAAATGGGTCAACAGGTTTTGCAGGGTCAGCTCCACACCTTGGAGTTTGAGCAGATCTTCCAGCTTTCCCAGGGCAACCTGAAAGAGGCTCTGGTGGGTGAGCTGAAGGCGCTGGATTATAAGCCCAAATCCCGAAAGGGGTATCTCTACGCCTCCGGCGAGCTGCCGGTCATGCTGATCGCACACATGGACACCGTTCACCGCCAGTTGGTGCAGCATATCTGCTACTCCGAGGATGGCCGTGTGATGATGTCTCCGGAGGGCATCGGCGGGGATGACAGGGCCGGGGTCTACATGATCCTGCGGATTTTGCAGGAGGCCAAGTGCCACGTCCTGTTCTGTGAAGACGAGGAAATTGGAGGCCAGGGTGCCCGGAAATTTGAACGTTCCAGCATCCGCCCGGAGGTCAATTACTTGGTGGAGCTGGACCGGCATGGCGGGAACGACGCAGTGTTCTACAACTGCAATAACCGGGAATTTATCAGGTTCATCTGTAGTTTCGGTTTCGGGGAAGCCAGGGGAAGTTTCAGCGACATCTCCATTGTTGCCCCACACCTTGATGTTGCCGCAGTCAATATCAGTGCTGGCTACTACAACGAACACCGCCAGCATGAGTATGTGCGGCTGGATCAGATGGAAGAGAACATTTCCCGGGTTCGGGAAATCGTTCTGACCAGCACAGAGCGGTTTGCTTACAGAGGGTTGTACTCCAGTCCCTCGGTCGGAGGTTTTGGGGGCGAGGAGCTGACCTTATGGAATATGCGGTTCAGCTCCCGGAAGGAACCGAAACCGCTGATGGAGCTCTCAGACAATGCCCGCCTGATGATGGGAAGTCATGAGATGGGCGGCGGAAGATCCCACTAAATGAATCAAGCCACAAATTTGTAACCGCTGTTCACCACCGTCCTGATACAGCCGTGCGTGGGGTCATCTGGATTCAGTTTCTTTCGGATTTGACTGATAACATTGGTGACGGCGGCATCGCTGTCACCATCCGCTTCCTGCTAGACCGCTTCATATATCTGCTGTTTGCTGAATACCCAACCAGGGTGTTTTGCCAGGTAACAGAGAGTAAAAAACTCATAGTGACTCATGGGAACAAGAATGCCACTCTTATAGACAGTTTGTTCCCTTACATGAATCTCCAAATCAGAGAAGGTCAATATAGATGCCTCCAGATTTTTGCAGGGCTCTGCTGACCCAGACAATTCCATAAATTGAAATTTTGCTTTCCCGGATAGCAGGCTGAAGATATCCTGAAGGATAGATTCCTCTGACTCACCCATTTCAAGTATCAGGATGCGCCTATCAGTACCCCCATGGTATTTCGTCAATGACTTTACTGGTGAGAGTATTGTAAAACCCAAATGTCACAGAAATGTCCGAGCACTCTCAAAATTCGACATAAAAAACGGTTGAATTGTTACACCGGACGGACATTTCAAAAATTTTTTCTTAAAATGTCTGGGGTATTTACCCGAGTGGCGTTTTCATTCAATAGAGAAAACAGTTCAGTTTACGGTATGTCGGCAATAGGAGCGCACCGCCAGGAACGCGAACAGCGGAATCTCAATGACGCAGGCCCCGATCATGGCATAGTGGAACTCATGCCGGGATAGACCTCAAAGGGCTTTTCCACCTTCTGGTACATCTCCACGGCCTTGCGCTGGACGGCGGGGCTGTCAGGCTGCTCCATCGCCATCAGGGAGGCAATCCGGGCCTCACATACGGAATAGTAGTCATCAATTTTCTCCGGGTCGATCTCCATGATGGCGGGGGCCATGCCGGTGTCCGGGTCGGCAAACGCCTCCTTGACGCCGTGGAGCAGCGGAGCGATGGGGAGGATCTCCTTTTCATAGACACCATCCGGCAGATCGTAGACTCCGTGACGCCGTAGGACGTGAGGCAGGCTTGATAAATTTCCACGGCCTCCCGCACCCGCTCCGGGGTGACAATGCCGATGGCATCCGCCTGACGCTCCTTTTCATAGGCGATAGAGGCCAGCCCAGTCAGATTGACCTCGTTCCCGGACTCGTCCGTGTAGTTGCTGTAGCAGTAAGTTGTTGGGAGATAGGCCAGCAGGACGGAGAGAATCAATGCCAACGCCAGCAAAATCCAGGTGAGCCTTGACTTCAAGACCCGTTTCAGTTCCAAACGAAAGATTCTCATTTACCGATACCTCCTGTCATTTTCTCCGCTGCTCTCCGGGAACATCCACAGATACAGGTCCTCCAGCCGGGGTGTCGCGGTGCTGGAGACGGCGTTGCGGGGCCGGTCCGACAGATAGCGGATAGAGACGCTGCCAGCATGAGATCGTCGATGTCCGCCGATCTGCCGGTAAAATACTGGGTGAACTCAATGGCAAAAGAGAACAGCGCCAGGGAAAGAGCGGTTTTCCCAAAGCTGCGCATTCTCCGGAAGGCCACCGGCATCATAACGCCCAGGGGGACAAACATCACGACATTCGCGGCAGTTTGGGCGATCTTTTTCGGCTCCGGCATCCCCCAGGTCTCTTGAAAGACCTGGAACGGAGCCAGGTTCAGCGAGCGGTCTGCCGCGGCTGTTTTGGACGCGCCGACAATGACCGTTGCCGCCAGGACGATGATAACGCAGGCCCCGAACATAAAATAGGCAATCTGCTTTGCCGGCGGCACCCGGTTTCGGAGCAAAAAGCAGACGGGCGCGTAGAGACCGGCCATCCCCAAGAGGCAGATGGCACTGATGATACAATAGCCCAGGATTTCTCTAATCATAAGCATAGACATTCCCTCCACAAAAAACACCGGCGGTTTTGGTTCTATCATACCAAACCTACCGGCGCTTGTTTTGCGTTTTCCCTACGGATTTTCTAACGATTTTCCTACAATCCCTTATTTGTCAGGATTTTGCCAGATTCATTTTGCGCTCAATGGGAAGCAACTCCGGGGGCAGGGAAATTTCTCCAGCCACATCCTGGAGCAAGGCATCCAAACCTTTGCTGATGTCCTCAAAATACCGGGTCAGCCAGCGGAGGTAAAAGTAGAACAGGCCGGCGGCCACCAGCAGGAGGGACAGCAGAATGATGGCGTCCATGTGGCTGCGGAAGGTACGCTCATAAAACCGGAGGGCGGCGTTGTAGTCCATGCCCAGGGTGTTTTGAAACAGGGCCACCATTCCGTTGGCAAAGCGCCCCCGCAGCAGGACGGCGTAGGCCATGACGGTGTTGTTGTTTTTCAGGAACTTCTCGCCCCACACCGCCTCAAACAGCTCCTCGGAGGGGACGACAACCCCCTGCCGCTCGCAGAGATACCAGAGGATGGAGAACTCCAGGGGAGTCAGCTGCACTTCCCTCCCAAACAGGAAACACTTGTGGCTGTCCCGGTTGAGCACCAGCCCTCGAATGTCGTATTCATGGGCCGGTTCGTCCTGCTTTGGCGCGGAGCCGTTGTAGAGCCTGTACCGCCGCAGTTGGGTCTTGACCCTGGCAACCACCTCCAGGGGATTGAAGGGCTTTGTGATGTAGTCGTCGGCCCCGATAGTCAGACCCATAATCATGTCCCCGTCCGCCCCCCTGGCTGTGAGCATGATGATGGGGCAATAGGACTTCTCCCGGATCTTCTTGCACAGCTGAAAGCCGTCCGCGTCGGGGAGCATTACGTCCAGGAGCGCCAAATCCAGGTCTGCGTGTTCCATGCAGTCCAGGGCATCCGCGCCGGTATGGCATTTGTGGACCGTGTAGCCGTCATTGGTGAGGTAAAGCTCCAGCACATCGGCCAGTTCCTTTTCATCGTCAACTACTAAAATCTGAGTACTCATGCTGCTGATCTCCACTTCTGACGCCATAACAGTGCAGCGGCAATGATTACCAGCGCAAGCGCGGCGATATTATACGCTATTGGCGCTAAATAACAGATGTTGAAGGTTACGTGCAATATCGCAATAAACAGTAGATTCCTGCATTGATAATAAGCGATTCCAAGGACAACAGAAACAAGGAGCGTCCAAATGCAGAGAGGGATAATCTGACCGGCTCCCAATGAATTCCTAATAATCCACATAGGCAGATGCCATATTGTCCAAATGATCCCAACCAATGTGATGCTGCAAATGCTTTTTCCCCGAAAAGAAACCTGCTCAAGAAGAAACCCCCGCCATGCCAGTTCCTCAACAAACGCTGTTACAAACAAATACATACAACTTGCTAATAGCGCTATGACGGACGGATATGTATCTTGAAGCAAATCTGTCCTTGCCGCGAGGGAATAACAAAATGAGACAGATAGTCCTGCAAACACCAATATGGCCCAAGTTCCGATATGTTTGAGTGCTATCTTCCCGGAAAATGCTGTTGCAAAGTATTTTTTGAGTCTGTGTTCAAAGGCCAGAAACAAAAAAGCGCTGGCGACAGGAATACAAACAAATAAGTATTTCAACAGTGACAATCCGTTGGGAACAGAGACTCCGTGTTGCTGCAACATCATGGGAATATAGCAAATAGATGACAAAATATATACTACACATACCCATAACATAATCTTTACTTTATTTGTCATGCTCGTCATTTTCCCTTTGCCTCCAGGCCAAGATTTCACTGACATTATATCAAGATTGTTTTTCTTTTTCCTGCGTTTTCCCTATGGAATTTCTTAAATTTTTCCTACGGTCAATTTTCAGCCAAGCCAGCCGTTATAAAAAGCTGCCACCCCCAATGCGGCCCCTATGACCGTTGCAATGAGGATCACGATGACGCCCTTTTTGTGTTCCTTGAAATACGCAAATAAGATTTTCAAATCTTCCATCTTCAAAATCTCCTTAAAATAGTTTATCAAAGAGGAAAGCGGCGGCATTGATTCCTCAAGACCGCCGCTTTCCAGAAATTAAGCGAGCTGTGTGTATGTAGCGTTCTGCCTTCGGTAGGTATCGTTGTCCTTCTGCTTCAGCTCCTGCTCCACCTGGGCCAGCTGATGCTCCAGATCCTTGATCTTGGCCTCGTCGGTCTCGGAATTGAGCCTCTGCTCCAGCTCCTGCTGCTTCTTTTTCAGTTTTTCGATCTCGCGGTCTACCTTATCGGTATTGCACTCCCAGGTCTCGCCCTTATCCTTTTTCCCCTCCGGACCCTTCGCACCCTGGCCTGCCTGCTTGGGTTCCTCCGCCTCGGGGGCGTCCTCCGGCTGCCTGGGTGCGTCTGCCGCCCGCTCCGGGTCGTCAAAATA
>CAJULJ010000111.1 GCA_910587395.1 uncultured Oscillospiraceae bacterium
TGTCTATTTTACCACTTTCTGCATCTTTTTTCTAGATTATTTTTCAGGAGTAATAGCTTTGGCGCGAGACGGACGAAACCCCCGGCTGGCTGCCAAGGGTTCCAACCAAATTATATTGTAAATTAGGAGGGATAATCTTTTGCTGCTTTTGATTCAAGGAGGCCGGGTCGTGGACCCTGCCCGCAGTATAGACGCTGACTTGGATATTTTAATTGAAAACGGCAAAATCGCGTGGCTTGGCCAACACCTGGAGGCCGAGGATGCTCAGATGGTGGACGCCTCTGGGTTGGTCGTGGCTCCCGGTCTGGTGGATATGCACGTCCACCTGCGGGAGCCGGGTTTTGAAGCCAAGGAGACCGTGGCTACCGGCTGTGCCGCCGCCGCTCGCGGCGGAGTCACCACCCTGGTGGCCATGCCCAACACCCGGCCCGCCACCGACTGCCCGGAAATCGTGAAGCTGGTGCAGAGCAAGGCCGCGCCCACCGGGGTGAATGTCCTCCCTGCCGGAGCGGTTACTGTTGGTCAAAGGGGACAGGTCCTCACCGACTTCGACTCCCTGCGAGCGGCAGGCGTGCCCGCCCTCACCGACGACGGAGTTCCCATCCAGAATCAAGCCCTGCTCCGGCAGGCTATGCTTCGAGCCAAAGAGCGTAACCTTCCCCTTCTCGACCATTGCGAGGACCGGGATATGGTGCAAAACTATGCGCTCAACGAAGGCAAGGCATCCCAAACATTGGGTCTTCCCGGCCGCCCCGCCATCGCAGAGGAGCTCCAAATCATGAGGGACGTGATGCTGGCCGAGGAAACCGGCGCTCATGTCCACATCTGCCACATCTCCACCGCGAAGGGGGTGGAGATCGTCCGTCAGGCAAAAGTACGGGGGGTGCGCGTCACCTGCGAAACCTGTCCCCAGTATTTCACGCTCACGGAGGAAGAAGTGCTGTGTCAGGGCGCCCTGGCCAGGGTCAATCCGCCTCTGCGCACTCAGGCAGACGTGGATGCCATCCGAGCGGGGCTGGCGGACGGAACCATCGACGCCATCGTCACCGACCATGCACCCCACACCGCTGAGGAAAAAGCCAGGCCTCTGCCCGATGCCCCCAGCGGCATGGTTGGACTGGAGACTTCCCTGGCTCTGGCGCTCACCGAACTGTATCACACCGGGCTGCTGCCTATGAGCCGGGTGCTGGCGCTGATGACCTCCTCCCCCGCCGCTCTGCTGGGGCTGAACAAGGGTACGCTGGGCGAGGGCTGTGATGCCGATCTGGTTCTTTTCGATCCGAATCAGGAGTGGACCATCGACAAAAATCAATTTGCGTCCAAAGGCCGCAATACCCCCTTCCACGGGCGCACCGTACGGGGAAGAGTTAAATACACCATTTCCCGGGGAATTATCATTTATCAGGAGGGCTGAATCATGTCATTTGACGTACTTCAGGAGAAGATCAAGGCAAAAAAGAATCCAACCGTGGCCGGACTGGACGCCCGTGTGGAATACATTCCCCCGTTTATCTTGAAAAAGCACACCGACCGCCTGGGCGAAACGCTGGAGGCCGCCGCAGACGCCGTGCTGGAGTTTGACTGTGGGCTCATTGACGCGCTGGCGGAAGTGGTGCCTGCCGTCAAGCCGCAGTCCGCCTATTTTGAAATGCTTGGCTGGCGGGGCATGAAGGTGCTGGAAGAGGTCATTGCTTACGCGAAAAGCAAGGACTTGTTTGTCATTGCGGATGTAAAGCGGGGCGACATCGGCACCACCGCCACAGCCTACAGCGAGGCGTGGCTGGGGGCTGCGCAGGTTGGCGGCACCTCCTGCTCCGTGTTTGACGCCGACTGCGTTACCCTCAACGGCTACATGGGTTCGGACGCCATCAAGCCGTTCCTGAAGGACTGCACCGAGCGGGACAAGTGCGCCTTTGTACTGGCCAAGACCTCCAATCCATCCTCTGTGGAGCTTCAGGACATCGTAGCCGGGGACCGGCTGGTGTACACCGTCATGGGCGACCTGATTCAGCGCTGGGGAAAGGACACTCAAGGGAAATGCGGCTTCCAGGCCCTGGGCGCAGTGGTCGGCGCCACCCATCCTTCTGTGCTGAAGGAGCTGCGCCGCCGTCTGGACCGGGTGTTCTTCCTGGTCCCAGGCTATGGCGCTCAGGGCGGCACCGCCGCCGACGTACGGTTTGCCTTTGACGAGCTTGGGCGCGGGGCCATCGTTAACGCCTCTCGTTCCATCATGTGTGCTTGGCAGAAAACCGGTCGGGATGGAGCGGATTACCAGGACGCCGCCCGCGCCGCCGCTGAGAAGATGCGGGATGAGATCAAACAGTACGTAACCATCCTGTGAGGGCATTCTTTTTCTTGAAAAAAAGAAAAAGAAGCAAAAAGAAAAGAACTTTAGACTATTGGGGGTTAATTATGCCTGTTCAACAGATCTGCACAGTTGTTTCCATGGAGCAGCTTGACGCTGACACCTGGTGGATGGTTCTGGAGGTTGGCAAGCTGGTATTTAAGCATGGCCTTCGAGGAGGACAATTTCTGCACGTCAAGTGCGGCGATGACCAACTGCTCCGCCGCCCTATCTCGGTAGCACGCACACAGTGGGATGAGCCGGAAGACACCGCCGCGCTGATTTTCGAGGTCCGGGGTGAAGGTACCCGCTGGCTGTCTCAGCGCAAGATTGGAGACAAGCTGGATGTACTGGGGCCTTTAGGCAACGGCTTCGACGTATTAGACGGGGGACGATATCTGCTGGTTGGGGGCGGCATCGGCGTACCGCCTCTGATTGAGTACGGTGAGAGCCCGAGGTGGTCCCAGGTGGCCGTGCTGGGTTTCCGTACCAAAGACAAGGCGTTTCCCTCCATCGTCAGCCGTTTCCAGGAAAATTGTGAACGGACTTACCTCTGTACCGACGATGGAACTTTAGGCCGCCACGGTTTTGTAGATGGGCAGATGAGGGAAGTACTTGAAAAGGACAACGACTTTACAGCTATTCTTGCCTGTGGCCCCAAGCCCATGCTGAAAAACGTAGCGAACGTGGCGGCGGAGTTTGGCATTCCTTGTCAGGTGTCCATGGAGGAACGCATGGGCTGCGGTGTGGGGGCCTGTCTGGTGTGCGCCACAGCCATGAAGGACGGCGCCATGAAACACGTCTGTAAGAACGGCCCGGTATTCCATGCGGAGGAGGTGGACTGGGATGCCTGAGAAAAAAACACCCCATCCCGAGGCAGGAGGGATCATCGCCAGCGCCGCCACAACTCTTGCGCTGTTTGAGGATTCTTCTGTCAATATGTCCGTTGACTTGGCCGGAGTCGTCCTGAAAAATCCGGTGGTGGCAGCCTCCGGCACCTTTGGCTTCGGACGGGAATACGGCCAGTTTTTCGATTTGTCTGAGCTGGGGGGCATTTGCTGTAAAGGTTTGACGCTTCATGCAAGAGAGGGCAACCCCGCCCCCCGAATTGCCGAAACCCCTATGGGTATCCTTAATTCCGTGGGCCTGCAAAACCCTGGTGTGGATGCGTTCATCAAGCACGAGCTTCCCTTCCTGCGCCAATATGATGTGAAGGTCATCGCCAACATCTCCGGGAACACCCCCGAAGAGTACGGCGAGATGTGCGAAAAGCTGTCCGCCGCCGGAGTGGATATGATTGAGGTCAATATCTCCTGCCCCAACGTGAAAGCGGGCGGGCTCACTTACGGTACCCGCCCCAAACTGGCGGCGGAGGTCACTGAAATGGCGAAAAGCCACGCCTCTGTCCCAGTGATGGTGAAGCTGTCTCCCAATGTCACCGATATCATCGAAATCGCCAAAGCCGTGGCGGACGCTGGAGCAGACGCCTTGTCTCTCATCAATACCCTGCGGGGAATGCGCATCGACGTGAACACCCACCGTCCCATCCTAAAAATGAACACCGGCGGACTGTCCGGCCCTGCTGTCCTCCCCGTGGCCGTGCGCATGGTATGGGAGGTTGCTTCCGCTGTCAAGCTGCCCATTTTAGGTATGGGCGGAGTTTCCAAAGGTGAGGACGCCGCTCAGCTCATGCTGGCGGGAGCCTCCGCCGTGGCAGTGGGTACCGCCCTGTTTGCCAATCCCTATGCCCCGCTGAAAGTACGGGACGCTCTGGCCTCCATCACGGCGAAACAGGGACTGGATTCTGTCAGTCAACTGACCGGCGGCGTAAAGCCCTGGTAAACAGAAAGAAGGAACATCACAATGACCACCATCTACCTTATCCGCCATGGCCAGGCGGAGGGAAATCTATACCGTCGCTGCCACAGCTGGCACAACGGCCTGCTCACTCTCAAGGGGCGGGAGCAGGTCAAGGCCCTGGAAAAGCGATTTGAAGATATCCATTTTGACGCAGTATACTCCAGCGACCTCTACCGGGCCATGTCTACTGCCGGAGCGATCTATCGTTCTCGGGGACTTGCCCTTCGGGTCGATCCCGATCTGCGGGAAATCGGCGCGGGTGTCTGGGAGGATGTGCCCTGGGGCCAACTGCTCCATGACCACCGGAACGCACTCACCGCCTTCCTCGCCTGCGACCCCAGCTGGCAGGTAGAGGGCTGCGAAACCTTTGCTCAGGTGCGAACCCGAATGACAGCTACCGTGGAACGTATCGCTGCCGCCCATCCAGGCCAGACGGTGGCGGTGGTGTCCCACGGCTGCGCCCTTCGCACAGCGCTATCCGGATGGCTCGGATTCAGCCTGGAGGAGATCCGCCAAGTCCCTCTGCCGGACAACGCCGCCGTGGCCAAGCTGGAGGTGGAGGACGGACATGTCAACGTCGTTTACTATAATGACAATCGTCACTTAGGCGCTGCCGCATGTCCCCCCGCCAGCAGCGCCTACGGCATCCCCGGCATGGAAAAGAATGCTCTGCGTTTTCGTCCCTTGCTCCTCCCCCAGGAAAAAGAGCAATATTTAGCCTCCCGCCGGGACGGCTGGCAGGCCAGTCACGGCGCCATGGACGGTTTTGACGGAAAAAAATTCCTGACTGTGGCCCAGGAAAACAGCGCCCATAACGAAAACTGTGTTCTATTGGCACTGTTGGGTGATATTCCTGTCGGCATACTTCAAATGGATTGGCAACAGGAGGCGGAGCAGCAGGCAGGACGGCTCCCCTTCTTTTACATGATGCCTGAGTTCCGCTCCAAGGGGTTAAGCGTCCAGCTGCTGGGCCATGCGGTGTGTACTTACCGGGCTAAGGGGCGGCGGGTGCTGCGGCTGCGCTGCGCACCGGAGAATGAGCGGGCGAAAAAATTCTACACCTCCCACGGCTTCTACAAAGTAGGCGAGGAGCCCGGCGGCGTTGGACATCTGGACACCATGGAAAAATATATTGGACTGGAGCTCTAAGGCGGTATTTTTATGGAACCGTGGAAAATCTGGCTGATCGTGGTTGCAGCACCCGTCCTGCCGGCCTGTCTTCTGCGCCATTTCGGGATTGGATTCACCAGCAAAGCTTGCTCTGGAGTATTTTATGCCGATTGCAGCCTGCCCTCTCGCAGAAAGGGCAAAATCAAAGATATATCCGGCTGCATGCAGATGGATCACTTTCATGGAAAATTCCATATTGCGCTTCAATAAAACCACAGGGCGGTCGGGAATATCCGACCGCCCTGTTTTGTTCATCGCATGGCGTTGCCAACATCATTCGCGGCATTGCCGATGGCGTCGCCCGTATCCCGGACTATATTCCCCGCACCTCGGGCCACGTCACCTGCGGCGTCACCAATATCATCAATCACGTTGTTGCCGCCGTCTTGTCCGTTGGTACCTCCGGCGCCACCGCCCTGGGCCGCATCATTGCCCACACCGGCACTATTGGTGACATTGGCGCTATTTTGCGCATTGCCACCCACTCCGGCGCTGGCTCGGCTATTGCTGTCAGACGATGCACTGTTGGTGGGTTGCACGGGAGCAGAGCTGTTGGTATCACGACCAGCGGAGCAGCCCGTCAGCGCCACAGCCATCACTAAAGCCATGGAAAGAGCAAAATATTTCAGCTTCATTGTTTATGCCTCCTGCTTGTTCTTCATGTTCCCCGTGATTCAGTATGCGCCGGTCTGGTCCATTCCAAGCAGGTATTTTTTTCATATAAACAGGATAAAAAGCGAGTAAAAGGACTGCCACATGGCAGTCCTTTTACTCTGGTACGGCTGAAGGGATTCGAACCCCCGACCTTTTGGTTCGTAGTTCTAAGACGAACGTTTTTCATCGTTTTATAAAATGGTGTAACCCATTGAAAATAAAATGTTTACGGTTAGAGGGAAGTAATTTCAGATTAGGCGGTATAG
>CAJULJ010000112.1 GCA_910587395.1 uncultured Oscillospiraceae bacterium
TTCTATTTTACGATAATTCTTAGCGCTTCCTTGTTAGGTTATTGACATTGCGCTTACCCAGGTGCATCTTTTTTATCTACAGAAGGAAAAGCCGCTGTACTTCAAAAAGGCCCCGAACACCACAAATAAGAAAATATAGGTGGCGGACACGCCCACGCCGGTGCCCAGCAAGCCCTGAGTACCCCAGAACTGGGTGGACAGCACCCTCTTGAGGGTGAAGCCGTTATGTCCCAGCTTACCGGGGATGAACTTGCCGAACCAGTTGTAGGCCAGGAAAATGGCCGCCAGAATGGCTAGGTTACCCGAGGCCCGGCGGGCTGCCTCGAAGGCCAGCGCCAGGGCCATCCCAGCAATAACCAACTCCAGATTGGTGACCCGGCCGCCGTTCTGGGCAATGCGGGTATAATTCAAAATCAGATAACCGAAGGAGGCCGCAGACAGCGCAATGAGAACCATATCCCACACCGGGGGCAGTCTGCGCACCCGGCGCTCTTTTTTATAGGTGGGGTACAGCAAAAACGTAAAGGCCAGCAGGAAAATGCAGTGGATGGCCCGCAGATTGACAGCGCTGATGAGACCGATGGTGCTGTAATACAGCTGGAACACCGTCCACAGGCACAGCAGAACGGTGACGGCCGCCCCCATGGGACCGGTGTAGGTCCGGGTGCGGGACTCCGCCTCCTTCTCCTCCAAAAGCTTTTGGGCCTTTTCCTCCAGCTCCTGAGAGGGAGTCATTTTTTCCTCCATAAAGAGCCTCCTTTACTTTATTAAATAAAAGCACTAAAGCGTCATGATCTGATGAATTATATAAGAGAAGGGCGCATTTGTCAAGAATAAAATTTTTCAAATCACCATCTGGCGCAGCAAGTCCCGTTTACCTTGGCGCGCCGGCTCCCGGCCTTGTTGATCGTCCTGTGCGCCGCGCAGTGCAATCTCTCAATTTTCTGGCGGAATATTTATAGTATTCGGCTGCTTTATTATATACATTTTGCCTTCACTGATGGTATAATCGCATCAGAAACAAAGGAGGCATTCCATATGATACATTTGCTTTTAGCCGTCATCTACCTGTCTTTTGTCAGCCTGGGCCTGCCTGACTCCCTGCTGGGTTCCGCTTGGCCGGTGATGCATGCTGATCTGAACGTCCCCATGTCCTGGGCCGGGGCCATCGCCATTATCATCTCTGCCGGAACCGTCGTATCCAGCCTGCAAAGCGACCGGCTCACCAAAAAGCTGGGCACCGGAAGGGTAACAGCTATCAGCGTGGGCATGACAGCGGCAGCGCTGCTTGGCTTTTCCATCAGCAGCTCGTTCTGGATTCTGTGCCTGTGGGCCATCCCCTACGGCCTGGGGGCGGGCAGCGTAGACGCGGCGCTGAATAACTATGTGGCCCTCCATTATGCCAGCCGCCACATGAGCTGGCTCCACTGTATGTGGGGGCTGGGAGCCGCCATAGGGCCCTATGTCATGGGATTTGCTCTGTCTGGGGGCGCAGGATGGAATATGGGTTATCAGTACATTGGCTTGATGCAGATCGTACTCACCGTAATCCTGGTGGTGAGTCTCCCCCTCTGGCACACCCGCAAGGGTGCGGATGCCGGGACGGATGTTGAAGCCGCACCGCCGCTGACCCTTTCCCGGATTTTCCGCATCCCGGGCGCGAAGGCAGTCATGATTACCTTTTTCTGCTACTGCGCCTTGGAGCAGACCACCATTCTCTGGGCCAGCAGCTATCTGAACCTGCACAGGGGCATCCCAGCGGAAGCCGCAGCAGGTTACGCTGGACTTTTTTTCATCGGTATCACTACGGGCCGGGCCCTCAGCGGTTTTCTCACCATGAAAATCAGCGACGGTCAAATGGTCCGGCTGGGTCAGGCTGTTATTGCCGCGGGTATCGCCGCTATTCTGCTGCCACTGCATGAGTATGTCACTCTGGCGGGACTGGTACTCATCGGCCTGGGTTGCGCCCCCATCTATCCCTGCGTTATCCACTCCACCCCGGACCATTTTGGCGCGGACAGGTCTCAGGCCGTCATCGGGGTCCAGATGGCCAGCGCCTACGTGGGCACCTGCCTCATGCCTCCCCTGTTCGGCCTGATCGCCACTCACATCAGCGCCTCGCTGCTGCCGGTATATCTGTTGGTTATCCTCATCGTCATGGTGCTCACGCACGAGGCGCTGCTACGCCGCAGTGAGGTACGGTCCGACCAATGAGCACATGGACAGGACCAGTGGCCCGCTCTGCTATTGTTCATAAAAAGACAACTTGAACCGCGCTGTCAGTTGACAGCGCGGTTCAAATTTCGGCGAATCATTCTCAGCAGCTTTGAAATGACCGTTCAAGATATGTTCCATCATGGACTACTTCCCTATTACAATAGAGAGTAGTCAGCTTTCGTTCCGCTCCGGCAGGAAATCCTCCCGCATAGGATTGAAAATATCCAGTAGCACCCCGGCTTCCAAACAGGTGCACCCGTGGATGACTCCGTCAGTTTTCAACATCGTATCTCCCGGTCCTACCTCCCGAGTTTCCCCATCGATGGTGAAGGAGAACCGCCCGCTGACCACATAGGTGATCTGCGTGTGTGGGTGGCTGTGCAGCGTCCCCACCGCCCCCGGTTCAAATTGGTTTTCCACGCACATAAGCCGGCTGTTGTGGGCCAGCACCCGTCGGGTAACACCAGCGCCAGCAGCCTGCGGCAGAGCGTCTGAATGGAATACCCAGCGTTGATCCTGTTTGGTAAACATATTTCCACCCTCCCTGAAAATTGGGCCGGGGCCGTGTGGTGCATAGATTTTATCGATAATGTCATGGCCGAAGGTGTCCGCGGTTATAATACTATCCCGCTTCCAAAGGGTCCAGGCCCTCGTTCTTCATTGCATAACTTCACAGCTTTTATCTCCTTACTTGAAAAACAGCAGCGGAACGGTGGGCTCATATCCGCCCAGCAGCTTGGGAATAACAAGGCTGATATCTGGGATGAAGGAGATCAGCAGCAGCGCGATGACCATGCACAAATAGAAAGGCAGGGTGGCCTTGACCACTTTTTCCATGGGCCGCTTGGCCACGGCGGAGCCGATGAACAGCACCGCGCCCACCGGGGGCGTCAGCAGGCCGATGCCGCAGTTGAGCACCACGATGATGCCGAACTGGACAGGGTCCAAGCCGCAGAACTGGGTGGCAATGGGCAGCAGGATCGGAGTGGCGATGAGGATGATGGGGGCCATATCCATAATCATGCCCAGCACCAGCAGAATCATGTTGAGCAGGAGGATCAAAACGACGCGGTTGTCCGTCAAACCCACGATGGCCTGAGCGGCCAAGTCGGGTACATGGAGCAGGGTCAGGCAGTTGCCGAACACCTTGGAGGTGGCGATGAGGATCAGCACGATGGCCAAGGTGCCGACGCACTCATCCAGGGCTTTCCACACGCCCTTCCAGTTCAGCCCCTTATAGACAAACACAGAGACGATCAGGGAATAAATAACGGCGATGGCGGCGGATTCGGTGGCAGTAAATTTTCCGGAGACCACACCATAGATGACGATGACGATGGCCGCTAGGGCCCAGAAAGAGGTCAGAAGCTGCTTGAAGAAGTTGACGAGGTGAAACTTCTCCCCCTTGGGGTAGTTGCGTTTGACCGAGATAATATAGGAGCCGATCATCAGGGCGATGGCGAGAATCGCGCCGGGCAGATAACCCGCCAGGAACAGTGAACCCACCGAGATGCTGCCGGCGGTCATGGAATAGATGACCATGTTATGGCTGGGGGGCACCAGCAGGCCCTCGCAGGAGGAGGTGATGGTGACGGCAGTGGAGAAGTCGTCGTCATAGCCCTGATCCACCATCATGGGGATCATAATGGAACCGATGGAAGCGGTGTCGGCGGCGGCGGAGCCGGAGATGCCGCCGAAGAAGTAGGAGGCCACGATGTTGACCATGGCCAGCCCGCCCCGCATCCAGCCCACGCAGGCGTTGGCCAGGGCAATGAGCTTATCGGAAATACCCCCCGAGCCCATGAGCACGCCCATGGTGATGAAGAAGGGCACCGCCATCAGGGAGTAGGAGCTGATGCCCGCCACCATCAGGCGGCACACATCGGCAAGGCTGTTGCCCATAACCATCAGGCAGAACACGGAGGACAGGCCTACGGCGTAAGCGATGGGGAACCGAAGCAGGATCATCACGGCAAAGCTGCCCAGCAAAACGATGATGGCCAGTGTCTGGGTATCCATTATGCCTGCACCTCCCCTTCCTTCACAAAGAACGATTTGATGTGGTTATACAGCGCCTCCAGCTCGAATACAATCATGGCGGCCCCCGCCAGGGGCACCGGGAAATACATCCAGAACCGGCTCAGCCAGGGCAGGGATACGTAGAAGCCCCGGCTCCCCAGGGTGGAAGCGTACTTCCAGCCCTCCACCAGCATGATGACGCCCAGGGCCAGCACGGCCACATCGGCCAGGATGTCCAGCACCTTGAGCACGGCTTTGGGCAGGTAGCGGTCAAAGGCGGTCATGCGGATGTGAGCCCCCCGGCGAATGGCCAAGGCAGCGGCCAGCACCGCCATATAGGACATGCAGGTCAGAATGATTTCCTCCGACCAAGAGGGGTCCTTGACCACGCTGAGGAAGCCCAGCACGTCGGGGTAATCCTTGGCCCACGTCTGGCACCAGCGCCCCAGCACGGTGTAGGAGGTGATGCAGATGTCCACGATGAGCAGAATCTTGCAGATAAACAAAAATACCCGGTAGGCCGCGTCGTATGCCGGCTTGATTTTATCCATGGTCTCAAAAATTTTCGGCATATCTCTTCTCCTCTCTTGAAATTCAGCGCGGACGCGGGGCATTCCCCACGCCCGCGCTGGTTTACTTTACACTGTGATGAAACAGGCGGCGTTTTTTACTTCAGGTCCTGGATCTTCTGATACAGGTCGGCCAGGTCGCCGGCGGTATACTGCTCGATAACCGGCTTACAGGCCTCGGCCCAGGGGGTCTTGTCGGCGACCTCAATCACGTTGACGCCGTCGGCCTTCAGGCCGTCCAGCACCTCCTGCTCGGCGCCCTCCACATACTCCTGGTTGAACTTCTGGGCATAGGCGGCGGCCTCCATGATGACGGCCTGCTGGGCCTCAGTCAGCTTGCCCCAGGCGTTGTCAGTGATGATGACCTGCACCGCGCCCAGGGTGTGGCCGTCCAGGATCAGGTTGGGAGCCACCTCATCAAAGGCGTTGGACTTATAGTTGCCGATGGGCTGCTCGGCGCCGTCACACACCTTGGTGCTCAGGCCGGAGTACAGCTCACCGAAGGAAACCACTGTGGGGGAGGTGCCCAGGCCTTCCACCAGGCCGTTCATGATGGGGTCGTTGGACACGCGCAGCTTCATGCCCTTCAGGTCCTCAATGCCGGTGATGGGATCGCGGGTGAAGAAGTGGCGGAAGCCCTCCTCACCGAAGAATATGCCGCGCACGGGCAGTCCCAGCTCCTGGGGCTCGTTCAGGAATTCCTGGGCCAGCTCGCCGCTGTTGGCGAAGTTCCAGAAATGCTCCCGGCTCTCAAAGGTGAAGGGAAGGGTGCACAGTACAGTCTTCTGCACGCCGTAGGAGTTCAGGGCAAAGACAGAGATGCGGGCGATGTCGATCTGGTTGGAGCCGGCCATGATGGAGTCCAGCACGTCGTTCTCGCTGCCCAGCACGCCGCCGGCCTGGATGTCGATGGTGATGGAGCCGCCGGAAAGCTCCTCAGCCTTCTCTTTGAATGCGGTGGCCACCTGGCCGATGATGGAGTCCTGGGGGTTGACCTCGGCGTACACCAGGGTCACCTTGGGGTCGTTGGCCACATCGCCCACGTCGGAGCCGCCCTCGGGGGTCTCCTGCCCGACGGGCTCGGTGGAGTTGGCGGGGGGCGTGGAGTTCTCCGCGCCGGGATTGCCGCCGCAAGCGGCCAGACCCAGCATCATAACCAGGGCCAGCAGGGTGCAAAGGATCCGTTTCACTTTCATTTCATTTTCCTCCGTTTTCCCGCAGCGGTTCGCTGCTTGATGGCGTTACTGTAACAAACCTCAAAAACGGATGCAATAGACTTCAAAATATGTACTATTTATCTACATGGCGTCGTCAATAAAAACATGATATAATCGTCCTCAAAGAAAAGGGGG
>CAJULJ010000113.1 GCA_910587395.1 uncultured Oscillospiraceae bacterium
CTTCCTCCACACTGCTTTCACGCCGGCGATACCGCTCTATAATGGCCGTTTCAAACGAGACTCCCTTCAGGCGGGGCACATGGAGCGTAACATCGCCGGAGGTGGTGGTAAGGTTTCGGCTGTAGTGACCACTACGGTACCCCTGGCGAGCCTCATTTCGCTCATACCGGGCTGCCTGAGTCAGTTTCTCCGCCTCCTGCTCCAGCAGCTCATTCAGCGTTTCTTCCACGCTCCCGCGAACCAGCTCTTTAAGTTGACCCTTGATTACTTCTTCATTTAGCTGTACAATCTTCTCTGACATGGTTTGCTCTCTCCTCTCTGAATGGTGTGTCGCTACTTCATTCTACCAGAAGGCTGCAAACCTTGTCTTTTTTATTTGCGCAACTTATTGTACCTTATCAACTTCAGCTGCTGTTATCCACCGCGTCAGCGGTTTAGTTCAAAAACAAATTGTAAACAAACCGTGAACGATGTCGAATATGAGAAATTGGCTTTATTTCATGGCAAGCGAGTTAATTTTTCTGAGGGGGTTCTCCGCCCAAGTCCCCGGAGGGAGAATCCCCTTTGTGCTACGCTCAATTTGCCACGCTTGCTTTCATCAGCTCATGCAGTATCTCGGTGGCCGTCTGCGGGACCATGCCATCGGCACAGACCACTTCGACAAGCCGATCTTCCAGCCAGCGCAGATAAGCGTCCGTCTTTACCACGTCCCGGCCCAAGCGGGAGAGGTTTGCTACCAGCAGAAGGTCAACTTTCCCAGCGTCTACCGCATTAGAAACCTCGGTCAGCCCCCGGCGGGAAAAGTCCAGTCCGCTGGCCTGTTCTGCGGTAGTACCTGCGATCTCAAAGCCCTGCTTTTCGGCAAACGCCTCCAATGCTGCCTGTTGAGATGCCAGCGCACGAGCGTCAGGGTACGCGACCCTGCAATAAATCCAGGTCCTTTTATGCTCCATTCTGATGCTCTCCTTGTAAATCAAGTATCAGCTTTTCCAGTTCATCCCGGTAATTCCAGGCGATTTCAAACCGATCACCAGGAAAAACAAGGACTTCTTTCAAAACCTCCGCCGTAATCTCACTGGTGATTTCCTTCACATCCAGATACTTTCCGAATGTAGAAACAAATCCGTTCCGCAAGCTGCCATCCGCGCCCATGTTTTCCAGCGCGGCCTCCAATTCGCTGATCCGGGCGGCGGTATCATCCCGCTGCTTGGCTGCGGCGGTTTTCGCCGCAAGATATTCCGGCTTGCCGATCTCTCCCAGCGCAAAGGATTCATAAAGGCCGCTGATCTGCTGGGAAAGCCTCTGGTGTGTCTCCCGCAGTCCGGCGAGATTTTTCTTAACTGCGGCGGCGTCTTTTTTCTGCTCACGGTGCTGTTCCTCCCACAACCGGCTCAACTCCACCGCCATTTGCGCCTGCACACGAAGCCCATCGGAAATGACTTCCAAAATATCGGCCCCCTGCACCTGTTTGACGCAGGCAAAGGAATCGTTGTATCGCGGGGTGTAGCAGTAGAAATACATTTGCTTGCCCAGCTTGTAACTCATTGCGTGGCCGCAAACACCGCACCGAACCTTACCACGCAGAGGCCAATCACGCTTTTTTAACTCGCCATGTTCCACAAACTCCCGCATAGCCGTCTGCGCCCGGTCAAATTCTTCCCGCGTTACGATGCCCTCATGGGTGTTCTCCACGGCGATCCAGTCCTCACGGCTGACCTTGACGGTGTGCGTGTGGCCTACCCTGTCCCGTATCCGTTTTCCAAAGATGTTTTTACCAAAGTAGCGTTCATCACGGAGAATCTTTACAACAGCGGTATCCGTCCAGAAGTTGTTTTCTTCAATGCTGGGCCAGCGTGTCCGGGAGCAGCCCGCCGCCCGCTTATAAAGCATGGGCGTTGGCACAGTTTCCCGGTTCAGCGCCATGGCGATCTGGTCTGCGCTGTGTCCACTCGCCGCCAGATGAAAGACGCGCCGTACTGTCTCCGCCGCTTCCGGGTCTATGACCAGCCGGGCCTTATCAGCCGGGTCCTTGACATAGCCATAGGGGGCGAAGGGCGCGAGAAAGTCCCCCCGCTGGGCGCGGAACTTCTTCGCGCTCCGTACCTTCCGGGACAAGTCCCGGCTATAAAGGTCATACAGAAGGGCCTTGAAGGAGGTTTCCAGGCTGTCCACATCGGTGGGCCGGATGCTGTCAAAGCCATCGTTGACGGCGATAAACCGCACTCCCAGGAAGGGGAACACGCAGGAAATGTAGTTGCCGACAGTCAGGTAATCACGGCCAAAGCGGGATAAATCTTTGACAACGATACATTGGATTTTCCCGGCCCTTGCCTGGGCGATCATCTCCTGGACAGCGGGACGCTCAAAGTTTTTGCCGCTCCATCCATCATCACAGAACTCGATCACGCTGGTATCCGCCAATTCCGGGGTACGGCTGATAAAAGCGTCCAGCAAATTTCTCTGGTTCGTGACGCTGTTGGATTCAACTTTGCCGCTTTTCCCTAAATCATCATCCTCCGAGGACAAGCGGATATATTTTGCGGTGATAACGCTCATGCGGACACCGCCTCTCCCTCTGCCGCCAGCAGCCGGAGCAGGGCGTTGTATTCGTCCCGGTAGCGCAGAGTGATGGAAACTCGGTTCGCCCCATCAATCTCCACCCGGTCAATCAGAGCGTGAGCCATGGCCTCCGTCAGCGCGGTTTCTTCCTTGAATTGACCGCAGGCGGTAAGCCAGGGGTTTTCCGTGGTCCGCTGCCGCTCGTCCCTCTGCCGCTGTTCCAACTCATCCAACCGGGCCTGCGCCTGTTCCATATCAGAGCGGTACTGCCGCTTCATTTCCGTGTATTCCTGCTCGGTCATCAGCTTGTCAGCGTAATTCTGGTACAAGCTGTCATAGAGCATTTCCGCACGGCTGAAAGCCTGTTTCGCGGCGGCGATCTCCCTCTTGGCCTCCGCCTCCCGGCTGACCGCCTTTGCGGATTTACTGTACTGGCGTACCAACTTGTCCAGATTTTCAGCCAGCGCGATCTCACGCCGCAAGGTATCCCAAAGAATTTCAATCAGCTTCGTCTCATGGAAATACTTCTTGGGGCAGGAGGCCAAATCATTAGAGTGGCTTTGACAGATGTAAACGTAGTAAAGGTTTGTTCCCTTGTTCGTAACACATTTGTAGCGCACCAATGGACGGCCACAGTCAGCACAGAAGATCAGGCCCCGCAGGATATTGGGGATCGTCCCCAAGGCGTCATGACATCCAAGCCGCTCCTTATAGGCGCTGCTGGCCTCTACGGCCATTTTCTGAACCGCACGGAAGGTTTCTTCATCCACCAGCGGCTCATGGGTGTCGCGGACGATCACCCACTCGGATTCCGGCACATAGTAGGGCTTTTTCCCCTCGGAGAAGCCGGACCGCTTGCGTCCCTGGACCATGTGACCCAAGTAGACCTCGGCGGTCAGGACTTTTTTTACGGAGGCTATGGTCCACCGGGAATTGGCATAGGATTCGCACTTTGCCGCCCCCTTCAAGCAGAGATACCGTCCGGGGGAAGGGACTTCCTGCTCATTCAAGGTCCGGGCAATCCGCTGATAGCTCATCCCCGTCAGACGCAGGGAGAATATCTCACGCACCACCGGCGCAGTCTCCGGGTCCGGCTCAATCCGGTGGGCATTACCGGCACACTTCTGGTAGCCGTATGCCGCCCATGAACCGATGAACTCTCCTTTCTGCTGCTTGGTCGAAATGGCCGGAAGAATCTTCCTGGATATGTCCTTGCTGTAAACGGCGTTCATGATGTTTTTCAGCGGCACTATGTAGCCGTCCTGGGTCCGCTCGGCGGTCAGCGTGTCAAAATTGTCGTTGACGGCGATAAACCGCACGTCCAAGAGCGGGAAAATCCGTTCCAGATAGTTGCCGGTTTCCCGGTAGTTGCGGCCAAACCGGGATAAATCCTTCACCACAATGCAGTCTACCTTGCCAGAGCGAACATCCTCCATCATCCGTTCAAACTCCGGGCGGTCAAAGTTCGTTCCCGTCCGTCCGTTGTCGCAGTAAAGGTCATAGAGCCGCATATCCGGCTGGCCGTCAATGTAGCTTTGAATCAATTCCCGCTGTGTGCTGATCGTGTCCGCTCCGGGCTTTCCGCTGTCCTCTACCGACAAGCGGGCATAGCCGCCCACCTGATAAATCCGGCGGGGCTGTTCCGCTTGGACAGCTACCGGCAGGACGGGATTGACCTTGCGTTTCGTCCGCGCCATTTCAGACCGCCTCCCTTCCGGGAAGGGTTCCCTGGGCCTGCCGCAGCAAATCCATCTGCCAGTGAAATTCATCGTGCCAGCGGTAGACGATCTCCACACGGCGGTCACGGAAAATCAGGATACGCTCAATCAGCGATACAATGATGGTACGGTCCAGAGCGTCAATGTTCTGGTGCTTGCGGAACTGCTCCATCCAGCCCCGGCCCTCCGAAAAATTGCCCATTTCCCGGCTCATTTCCTCTTGGATGGCCTCGGCCTGTTCCTCCGCCTCGGCACGGCGGCGGGAGTAGGTCTTTTTCAAATCCTGGTATTCGTCCCGGTCGATCACGCCGTCAGCGAGGCTTTCATAAAGGGAGCGCAAAAGGGCCTGATTGCGGTCGATTTCTTCCCGTTTCTTCTCCAAACGGCCTTGCAGCTTTCGCATACCCGCTTGCTGAAGCTGGGCCGTGTCGGTCAGTTCCAGCAGGTCAGAGAGGTCGATCACATCCTGGATGTATCTTCTCAATGCGTCCAGCACGATCTCATCCAGCGTTTCCACCCGCATGGAGTGGGAGAAGCAGCGCTTTTCGTTCTTGTGCGCGGCGCACACATAGTACACATACTTCTTCTTGGCGGTGGGGACGGTTTTTCGTATCATGGCCCCGCCGCACTCGCCGCAGTAGACCATGCCGGAGAACAGCTCCACCGCCTTGCCGCTGACGCTGGTGCGCGTATCCAGGGCAAGCACCTTCTGAACGCTTTCAAAGTCATAGCGGTCAATGACCGGCTCATGGCAGTTCTCCACCACCGCCCATTCTTCGCGGGGCTTCACCACCAGCCGCTTCACCCGATAGCTGGGGGTGGTCACGCGCCCCTGCTCCAACACGCCGATGTAGACCGGATTTTTCAGAATCCGCAGCACCATCCCGGCATCCCACACGGATTCCTCTTTCAGCCGGAAGGACGTGGAGTAGCGCATCCCCTGGGACCGCTTGTAGTCCATGGGAGTGAGGATGCCCTCCGCCGTCAGGCGGTCAGCTATATCGCCCGCGCTGATCCCTTCCAGCTTCCATTTGAAAATGTCCCGCACCACACCGGCGGCGTATTCATCTACCAGCAAGCGGTGGCGGTTCTCCGGGTCCTTCCGATAGCCAAAAACAGCAAAAGAGCCAATGAAATCTCCGCGCTGGCGTTTGATTTCAAGCTGGCTCCGTGTTTTCACCGAGGTATCCCGGCAATATGCCTCGTTTATGAGGTTTTTGAACGGGATGACCAGCTCATCAGATTCCACGTTGCTGTGCAGACTGTCATAGTTGTCGTTGATTGCGATAAAACGCACACCAAGGAAGGGAAATAACTGTTCCAGATACTCCCCCACGCCCAAGTGGTCCCTGCCGAAGCGGGACAAATCCTTGACCACGATGCAGTTGATCTTGCCAGCCTTGACCTCGGCCATCATCTCATGAAAGGCCGGACGGTCAAAATTGGACCCCGTGTAGCCGTCATCCACTTTCATGCCGCACTCCCGCAGTTCCGGGTGGCGCGTCATGTAGTCACGGATCAAGTCCTTCTGACCCGTGACGCTGTTGCTTTCCTCCTTGTCGCCGTCCTCGCGGGAAAGGCGAACGTAACCGCAGGTATTCCATACCTGTTCATCGGAAATTTTCATATTCTTCTCTCCTGATCGTTAAAGTCAATCAGCAAAACACTTTAGCAACCAGGGGAGCGCCGGTTTGTCCTGTTGTCTATCACATTAACATAACTTCCGGCTAATGTCCAGAGTGTTTTGCAAAAAAGTTTCCTGTCAGCATTTTGAGCGTATGTAGGAGAGCATCCGGTCCTCCAGGGTCACGTCCGTGTCGGTGAAGCTGACCTTCACCACATATTTCCCG
>CAJULJ010000114.1:0-3329 GCA_910587395.1 uncultured Oscillospiraceae bacterium
TCCCGGGTGGTGCGGCGCAGCTCGGGGATGCCGCTGGCCTCGGAAAAGGCAATCCAGATTTCAGGGACCAGCACGCCCTCCATATCTAAACAAACAATGTTCATATTGATATTCTCCCTTTCCATCAAAGGCTTTTCAAGAACTTCTCCAGCCGCTTCAGCGCCTCGTCCAGGTCGTGCATGGAGGCGGCGTAGCAGGCCCGTACATACCCCTCTCCGCCAAGGCCGAAGGCGGTGCCGGGAATCACCGCGACCCGCTGCTCCGCCAGGAAGCGGTCGCAGAACTCCTCGCTGGTCAGCCCCGTGGACTTGATGCAGGGGAAGGTGTAAAACGCGCCCAGCGGCTCAAAGCAGCTCAGCCCCAGCTTGCGGAAGCCGTCCACCAGGAACCGGCGGCGGCCGTCGTACTCGTCCCGCATGGCTTCAATGTCCCCGTCGCCGTGGTCCAGCGCCTCGATGGCGGCGTACTGGCTGGTGGTGGGGGCGGACATGATGGCGTACTGGTGCAGCTTGGTCATGGCGGCGACGAGGGGCTTTGGGCCGCACACATAACCCAGCCGCCAGCCCGTCATGGAATACGCCTTGGAGAAGCCGTTGACCACCACGGTGCGCTCGTACATGTCGGGAATATTGGCCATGGAGACGTGCCGCCGGCTGTAAGTCAGCTCGGCGTAAATTTCATCGGACACCACCATGATGCTGGTGCCCCGGAGCACCTCCGCCAGCGCCTCCAAATCCTCCCGGCCCATGATGCCGCCGGTGGGGTTGTTGGGGAAGGGGAGCACCAGCACCTTGGTCCGGGGGGTGATGGCGGCGCGCAGCTCGTCCGGTGTCAGGCGGAAATCGTTTTCCGCCTTGGTCTCCACCATTACAGGCACGCCGTGCATCATGGACACCAGCGGTCCGTAGCACACAAAGGAGGGGGCAGGGATAATGACCTCGTCCCCCGGCTCCAGCAGGCAGCGGAAGGTCAGGTCCAGGCCCTCGCTGCCGCCCACGGTGACAAGAATCTGGCCCACAGGGGCATATTCCAGGTCAAACCGGCGCTTTAAGTACCGGGAGACGGCGGCGCGCAAGTCGCTGAGGCCCGCGTTGGGGGTGTACTTGGTGAAGCCCTTCTCTAAAGAATAGATGCCTGCGTCCCGAATATGCCAGGGAGTGGGGAAATCAGGCTCCCCGATGCCCAGGGAGATGCCCCCCTCCATGCCCTGGAGCAGGTCGAAATATTTTCGGATGCCGGAGGGATGGATGTCCTGCACCCTCTGGCACATCAGTTTGCTGTAGTCTATCATTCAAACACGAACCTTTCCTCCTGGACCTCCTGTATGGGGAAGATCAGGTGTTTCTCCTTGTATTTCTTCAAAATAAAGTGGGTGGCGGTGCCGGTGACGCCCTCGATGGGGGCCAGCTTCTCGCCCACGAACTGAGCTACCTCCTTCAGGGTGCGCCCGGAGATGATGACCGTCATGTCGTAGGCCCCGCCGGACATGAGGTAGAGGGACTCCACCTCCTCGTACTGGTAAATGCGCTGGGCCACGCGGTCAAAGCCCTCCCCCCGCTGGGGGGTGACGCTGACCTCGATGAGCGCTGTGACCGACTCCTGCTGGGTGCGGTCCCAGTCTACGATGGTCTTGTAGCCCAGGATGATATGGTCCTTCTCATATTGTGCCACCGCTGCCGACACCTCCGCCTCGGTCATGCCGGTCATGGCGGCCAGCTGGGTGTGGGTCAGGGTGGAGTCGTCCTCCAAAAGCTGGAGCAGGTCTTTCATAGTGTGTGCCCTCCTAAAGCGACTGCGTTAAGATTGAAGATTGTTTCAATATTATATACTTCATCAGGAGAAATGGCAATCCCCATTTCTGCTCAGTGGGGAGAATCCCGCAAAACCTCTTGCAATCTGCGGGCACATAGGGTATAATACATTGACTTATTTCTGATGAAACTCTAAATTTTCGATATTGGAGGACGAGACCAATGGCAATGATTACAGCAGGCGACTTCCGCAACGGCAAGACCTTTGAGATGGACGGCAAGGTGATGCAGGTCATCGAGTTCCAGCACGTCAAGCCCGGCAAGGGCGCCGCCTTTGTGCGCACCAAGATGAAGAACGTGGTCACCGGCGCCGTCACCGAGACCTCCTTCAACCCCACCGCCAAGTTCGAGGAGGCGTTTGTGGACCGCAAGGACATGGAGTACAGCTACAATGACGGCGATTTGTACTATTTCATGGACCCGGAGTCCTATGAACTGATCCCCATCAACAAGGATGTGCTGGGCGACAACTTCAAGTTCGTCAAGGAAAACATGGTGTGCAAGATCATGTCCTACAAGGGCAGCGTGTTCGGCGTGGAGCCCCCCAATTTCGTGGAGCTGGAGGTCACTGAGTCCGACCCCGGCGTGAAGGGCGACACCGCCACCAACGTCACAAAACCCGCCATTCTGGAGACCGGCGCTGAGATCAAGGTGCCCCTGTTCATCAACCCCGGCGACCGCATCCGCATTGATACCCGCACCGGCGAGTATCTGGAGCGCTGTAAGGGTTAATCTATGACGATCTCTGAAAAGGTAGCCTATATCCAGGGGCTGTTTGACGGCCTGAAGCTGGACGCCGAGAAATCCGGCGAGGCCCGCATCCTCTCCGAGGTGCTGGACGTGCTCCGGGAGGTGGGCCAGCAGCTGGACAGCATGGACGCCGCCATGGACCAGTTCGATGAGGAGCTGGACACCCTGGGCGGCACCGTGGCCGAACTGGAGGAGGCCGTGTTCGATGATGAGGACGAGCAGGACGCGGACTTCGACGACCTGGACGACGATGAGGAGGACTTCTTTGAGATTCCCTGCCCCACCTGCGGGGAGGACCTGGTGGTGGACGACGAGGCCCTGGCCGCCGGACTGGTGGAGTGCCCCGTGTGCGGGGGAAAATTTGCCCTGTCCTTTGAGGAGGAGGCAAACGAGTCCTCCGGCGAGGAGTAAGGAATACGGAAAGCCGTCGGATGTCAGAGCGATGCCTGTTTCTGCGCCCCGGCAAACGCCGCAGACTTTAAAAAAGTCTGCGGCGTTTTTTCATATGCGACCGGCGAGCGGCAGAAGCGAGTAAAAAACCGGCGGGTTGAGAATGCGAAAGCCGGCGCAGCTTATCGCCGCGCCGGCCCGCTTACAATGTTTTCTTACGTCACCGCCCCATTCGGCGGCTTGTTTTTATTGTGCCTGGATTACTCGGCCACGTCGATGACGACGCCGGAGCCGACGGTGCGGCCACCCTCACGGATAGCGAAGCGCAGGCCCTTCTCAATGGCGATGGGGGTAATCAGCTCCACGTTCATATCCACG
>CAJULJ010000114.1:3339-5706 GCA_910587395.1 uncultured Oscillospiraceae bacterium
CCGGGCATGCACATCTCAACGCCCTCGGGCAGGGTGATGACGCCGGTCACGTCGGTGGTACGGAAGTAGAACTGGGGACGATAGTTGTTGAAGAACGGGGTGTGACGGCCGCCCTCGTCCTTGCTCAGGACGTACACCTGGCCCACAAACTTGGTGTGGGGGTGGATGGAGTTGGGCTTGCACAGCACCTGGCCGCGCTCGATCTCGTCCTTGTTGACGCCGCGGAGCAGGCAACCCACGTTATCGCCAGCCTCAACGTAGTCCAGAGTCTTGCGGAACATCTCCATGGAGGTGACGACGGTGCTCTTCTTCTCCTCGGTCAGGCCGACGATCTCAACGGTCTCGCCCGCCTTCAGCTGGCCGCGCTCCACACGGCCGGTGGCCACGGTGCCGCGGCCGGTGATGGTGAACACGTCCTCGACGGGCATCAGGAAGGGCAGGTCGGCCTTGCGGTCGGGAGTGGGGATGTAGCTGTCAACAGCGTCCATCAGCTCCTTGATGCAGGCGAAGTCGGCGTCGTCCTTGTTGCCGGACTCGTTGGTCAGGGCGTTCAGAGCGGAACCCTTGATGATGGGGATATCGTCGCCGGGGAACTCGTAGAAGGACAGGGTCTCGCGGACCTCCATCTCCACCAGCTCCAGCAGCTCCTCGTCGTCCACCTGGTCGCACTTGTTCAGGAACACCACGATGGCGGGCACGCCCACCTGACGGGCCAGCAGGATGTGCTCCTTGGTCTGGGCCATGGGGCCGTCGGTAGCGGCGATGACCAGGATGGCGCCGTCCATCTGAGCAGCGCCGGTAATCATGTTCTTGATATAGTCGGCGTGGCCCGGGCAGTCAACGTGGGCATAGTGGCGGGCCTCAGTCTGGTACTCGATGTGGGCGGTGTTGATGGTAACGCCGCGCTCACGCTCCTCAGGAGCGCTGTCGATGCTGGAGTAGTCGCTGTAATCAGCGAAGCCCTGGAGGGCCAGCCACTTGGTGATGGCGGCGGTCAGGGTGGTCTTGCCGTGGTCAACGTGGCCGATGGTGCCGATGTTGACGTGGGGCTTGCTGCGCTCAAACTTTTGCTTGGCCATTTTGAGTTTTCCTCCTTGTACTTGTTAAATAAAATGGTTGAGGTAAATAAGTTGATGGGCCTATTTTATCCTATGGCGGCAGAAATTGCAACTATTAATTTACGCGGCGGACCTGTAAACAGGCCCCGGCGCAATCAGTCCTCTTTCCGACCGCGCTGAGCAATAATCTTTTCCGCGATGTTCTTGGGAATCTCCACATAGCTGTGGGGCTCCATAGTGTACTGGCCGCGGCCCTGAGTGCGGGAACGCAGGTCGGTGGCATAGCCGAACATCTCGGACAAGGGCACCAGGGCGTCCACCTGGGTGGCGCCGGGCCGGGCCTCCTGACCCTGAATCTGGCCGCGGCGGCTGGTGATGTCGCCGATGACGTTGCCCAGGTATTCGTCGGGGGCTATGACGGACACCTTCATGATGGGTTCCAGCAGGCAGGCCCCGGCCTTGCGGCAGGCCTCCTTGAAGGCCATGGAGCCGGCGATCTTGAACGCCATCTCGGAGGAGTCCACCTCGTGATAGGAGCCGAAGGTCAGGTGGACCTTGACATCGACCACGGGATAACCGGCCATGACGCCAGCCTGCATGGCCCCCTGAATGCCCGCGTCAACGGCAGGGATGAACTCCTTGGGAATCACGCCGCCGGTAATCTCGTTGAGGAACTCGTAGCCCTTGCCGGGCTCGTTGGGCTCCACGGTGATGACCACATGGCCGTACTGGCCCTTACCGCCGGACTGGCGGGCGTACTTGGTGTCCTGCTTGACGGACTGCTTGATGGTCTCCTTGTAGGCCACCTGGGGCGCGCCCACATTGGCCTCCACCTTGTACTCGCGGAGCAGACGGTCCACGATGATCTCCAAATGGAGTTCGCCCATACCTGCGATGATGGTCTGGCCGGTCTCCTCGTCGGTGTAGGTCTTGAAGGTGGGGTCCTCCTCGGCCAGCTTCATCAGGGCAATGCCCATCTTCTCCTGGCCGGCCTTGGTCTTGGGCTCGATGGCCACCCGGATGACGGGCTCGGGGAACTCCATGGACTCCAGGATGATGGGGTGCTTCTCGTCGCACAGGGTGTCGCCGGTGGTGGAGTTCTTCAGGCCGATGACGGCGGCGATGTCGCCGGAGTACACGGTCTCGATATCCTCCCGGTGGTTGGCGTGCATTTGGAGAATACGCCCGATGCGCTCCTTCTGCTTCTTGGTGGAGTTGAGTACCTGGGTGCCGGTATTCAGCGTGCCGGAATAGACACGGATGAAGGACAGGCGGCCCACAAAGGGGTCGGTGGCAATCTTGAACGCCA
>CAJULJ010000115.1 GCA_910587395.1 uncultured Oscillospiraceae bacterium
CCCCCTTTTCTTTGAGGACGATTATATCATATTTTTATTGACGACGCCATGTAGGCAGCACCAAAATTTTTCAATGGCGGTGGCTTGGTTTCGGATACCCTTTTTGCGGTGTCTAAAAATAGCGCCCCGTTCAATTAAACTCTTGATATTTGTTAGCAGGTCTTTTGGGCTGCAGTTTAGGATAAGATTTTCGGCTATTGGCACAAAAAATCCCAGCAAAAAATCAACGGCGGCCTTTCATCTGTGAGAACTTTTTTAGATTGTTGTTTGCAGAGCAACCAGCATCTTTTTGATTACAGCGTGGTAGATTTTCCCCTCGGTGCCTTTCAAAATCCGAACTTTTCAGGGAGCCCCTTTGGAGAAAAACTTTCTGTGGAAGCAGATAGAACAAAAGACATAGATGGAAGCACCGCCGCAGCAAAATTTATGACTGTCTGCCAGAGGCAAAACGGTGAAAAGCAGCTCTTTGCCGGGGCTCGCATGGCGGTAAAATGCAGCTGCGGTAACTCTGCAGCTGCGTTTTTGCAGCTTATATCGAAAACTGTGCTCTCAATCTCCAACTTCAAGCTGAGTCGTATTTTCATCCGGTATGGGTATCAGCACACTCAGCACAAAGTTGTGGCAGCTGTCTGCGGCCGTCGTCATCACGCCTTCGTACTTTTCCACGGTGTGGCGGATGCTGGACAGGCCGATCCCATGTCCGGGCTCGGATTTGCTGCTGAGCAGCGCGCCGCCCTCCCGCTTCAGGTCACCCTCGTAATAGTTGATGACAGAGAGAATCAGACTGCCCGCCTGCGCACCACATTTCACCAGGATGCTCCGCTTTTCCTGATCCTCCACCTTCAGGCTGGCCTCAATGGCGTTGTCCAGTGCGTTGCCGAAAATGACGCACAGATCCATGTCATTGAGAAAACCGCCCTGCCGGAAATCAACGTTGACCGTTAGATCCACTCCGTCCTGATTGGCGCGGCGGACTTTTTCAGCCAAGAGCCCGTCCAGAAGCGGGCTGCCAGTGTCCGTCAAAATCTCAAACTCTTTTGTGCCTTGGAGAAGCTGGCCGATGTATCTCTCAAGCTTTTGATTCTCACCCACCAGCTGAAGCATTCCCAGCAGATGATTTTTCATGTCATGGTGAAGCTGGCGCAGGTCTGTATCGGCCTGCGCCTTTGCCATGGTGCTCTCATAGCGGTAACGGACGGCGATCTCGTCCAGCCGCTCCTGCTCTCGACGGGCCTGGGCCGACAGATGGCGCTCCAGCAGCACCAGCGATGCGGTGAGCAGGATCTGGAGCAGGATGGGATACATGGTGAGCTCTCTCATATAAGTGTCCGGCATAGCTTCTGAGATGGTTTTCAGCGTGGTCTTGACATAGAGCTCACAAACCACCACCACTCCGGCTGCAGCCAGGCGAAATCGGTCCGCCGGCCGGCGGTCTCGGAAGGGGAACGCCCGGCTGATAAAGCTGAGGATCAGAAATTCCGCCAGCAGCTCCACCGCTGCGCTGACCATCTGGTTGAGCGCCGGGACCGCTGACCAGCTCACCTGATTCCACCGCAGGAAAGACAGCTCCGGCGTCATGAAGATGTTGTTCTGGGTGGTAAAGGCGATCCAGCACAGCGCGCCGTAGTACAGGCTCTCCCGAGGGCCCGTGCCCTTTCGCAGCCGGAGCCACAGAGTGTAGCTGGCGGTGCGGAACCCGAAACGAAACAGGGCCACGGCGGTCTCACCCCCGCCGGGAATGACATAGATGGGGGCCGTGCACAGCAGCAGGACAAAATACAGCGTCCGGCGCGGGGGTGGACAGTCTGCCTCCTCCTTCAGCGGGCGGAAAAACCACACTACCATAAAGGCGTCAAATACGCAGCGGTACATCTCCAGCCATTTCACAGGATACCGCCTCCCGCATAGGCGGCAAATGCCTCCAGAAACTCTCTGCGGCGGTGCTTGCTCACCGGGAGCTCATCCCCGTTGGACATACGCACGCTGGCCCCCCCAATCCAGGCAACGTGCCGCAGGCTGACCGTGTAGCTTTTGTGGCAGCGGAAAAACCCTTTCCCACGCAGAGCCTCTCCCATATCGCTCATGGTGGCGTGGCACACCAGGGGGGCGGACGTGCGCACAAAGCGCAGGTCGTGGTCCATCACCTCCAGATAAATCAGCTCCGCCAGAGAAATGGACCAGACCTCTCCCCCGGTCCGCAGGGGGATGGCCTCCTCCCGGCGAGGGGCCAGATGCCGGATGGCGTCCAGCATCTGAAGGCGGAACTGCGCATATCGCAGCGGCTTTTTCAAAAATCCGTAGGCATGGACCTGATAGCCCTCCATGGCATACTGGGTCATGGTGGTGATGAAAATGATGCACACGTCCCGGCCATCCGTCCTCAGCTTTCGGGCGGCGTCCATGCCGGTGATGCCCTCCATTTTTATATCCAGAAACACGATGTCGGTGTCGGCGGAGAACTGGGCCAGCAGTGCCTCCCCCGAGTGGACCTCGCGCACGGAGAATCGCTCCCCGGTTTCGGCAGAAAACCGCTCCAGCTGAGCCCGGACAGCAGCGCGGACCTCCTCCTCATCATCACAGATCATGACCCTCCACACGGCAGATTCCCTCCTCCCCGCTTTTCTCACCATTAGAATATCCTTTTCCGCCCACAAAGTCAACCTGCCAGTTGCGGGGAAAAAGTACCCTGTTGCGGGGATTTGCTTGCATCCTACCCAAAATCCGGCTATTTTGAAGGTGCAGATCAAAAACGACACAAAGGAAAGGTGATGACTATGCAGCCAATCAAATCCTGGCGCACGCCCACTCCCCACCGGCCCCTGTTCGGCGCGGCGGTGGACCCCTTCCCCGCCACCCGCTTCTTCGACCAGCTCTCCTTCATCGGCACCCCAAACGTGGGCTGCTTTGTGCTGGAGACCACCGAGGGACTGATTCTGCTGGACAGCATGGAGCCCCTGGACGAGCACCGCGATCTGATTATCCGGGGCTTTGCCGAGCTGGGCCTGGAGCTGAAGGACCTGAACGCCATCCTCATCACCCATGGCCACGGGGATCACTATGGCCGGGCAGACTGGTTCCGGGAGCAGACCGGCTGCAAAATCTATATGTCCCGCACCGACTATGAGTTCGCTCAGCACGACACCCGCAACCGCACTGGAGTTTTGAAATGGGAAATCCACGACTTCCTGGAGGACGGCGATGTGTTCCGGCTGGGAAACACTCAGGTCCGGGCCTTTGCCACCCCCGGCCACACCCCGGGCTGTCTGAGCTTTATCTTCCCCGTCACTGACGAGGGCAGGCCTCACATGGCCGCCCTGTGGGGCGGCACCGGAGTTCCATACCTGATGGGCGCCAAGGTAGACTATCTCCGCTCCACCCTTTACTTTGCCGAACAAACTGCCCGATATGGCTGCGACGTGGAGATCGCCACCCACCCCTTCGTGGACCGGGGCACCGACCGGCTGGCCGTGCTGCGCAATATCTGTGACGGCGTACCCAATCCCTTTGTGCTGGGCAGAGAGGGTTACAAGCAGTATGAGCGGATGTTTACCGACATCTGTCTGGAAGCCATGGCCGCCCAGGCCAAGATGACGGACCCCCTGCTGCCCCCGCCCCCTCCTCCTCCCACCCGGCCCAAGCGCTGACACAAGAGGCTCCAATACCCGGCGCACCGCCCTGCGGGCCGGACGGCACATATAAAAAGCAGAGGAGAGGTCTATATGCAGAGAAATCAAACCTATACCACCCAAAAAGTGATTCATCTGGTCGTCAGTCTGTTTTTCATGTTCCTCTTCGGCCGGATCTGCCCCACCTGGGGTCCTGTCACCCGGATGGGCGTCCAGGCTATCGGAATTTTCCTGGGCGGCATCTGGATGATCGCCCAAGGCTTCGGCATGATCGCCCCCTCCTTCCTCATCATGCTGGCCATAATTCTCACCGGATTTACCAACGGTACCGACATCATCACCTCCACCCTGGGCTCCTCCACCGTGTGGCAGCTCATCGTCATCTTTGTGGTTCTCTACGCCCTCACCGAAAGCGGCACCGACGCAGTTCTGGCCCGCTGGATGATCTCACGGAAGGGTCTCAACGGCAGGCCTGTCCTTTTCACCGTGGTGTTTATGGCAGCCATGACCGTACTGGGCGCGCTGGCCTCCGCCCTGGGCGCCTACATGTTTTCCATTGCGATGATCGACTCCATTGCGGAAACCGTGGGCTACGACAACTCCAGTCAGTGGAAGAAGGCCATGTACACCGGGGCCATTGTCACTGCCTCCGTGGGCGGCGGCATTCTCCCCTTCAAGGGTATGGCCCTGATGATCTATAACCTGCTGGAGTCCGGCCTTGTGGAGGCGGGCGTTCATGTGGATCAGGTGTCCTACATAGCGGCCGCCATGCTCTCCGGGCTGTTCATCTCCATCCTGGCGGGCCTGTCCATCGGCACCCTGTTCAAAGCCGACTTCTCCAAGCTGAAAGACGCTGACGTAGCCACCATCACCTCTGTGGGCGGCACCCGGTTCAATCAGCGCCAGGCCTGGACCATGGTTCTTTTCGTCATCGGTGTTCTCTACTCCGTGGTCATGATCTGGCTGCCCAGGAGTTTCCCGAATTACGACATCATCAACGGCATCGGCCAGGGCTTCTGGTTTGTGCTCATCGCCGTACTTATGTTTTTCATCCATGTGGACGGCCAGCCCCTGCTGAATCTGGACCAGGCCATGGGCAAGGCGGTCAACTGGGGTATCGTCATGGCGGTGTGCGCCTTTACCGCCCTGGGCATGATGGTCTCCAACGCGGACCTGGGGGTCCGGGACTGGCTGTCCGGTTTGATGAATGCCCTGTTCGGCAATATGCCCTTCCCGCTGTTTGTCATCGTGCTGGTGCTGCTCACCCTGGTGTGCACCAACGTGTTTTCCAACACAGCCACCGCCGTCATCATCGGCACCGTGGTGGGTCCACTGCTCATCAACTATGGCAAGAGCGGCATCAACGTCAGCTGTGTCATTCCCGGCATCGTCATGAGTGCCCTGTGCGCGTTCCTGACCATGGCCGCCGGCGGCTCGGCTCCCCTGTTTTTGGGTACGGACTGCATGCAGGAAAAACCAAACTGGGTGCTGACCTGGGGGTTGTGGGTGTTCCCCATCGTCACCATTGCCTCTTCCCTGGCCTATATCATCTGCGCCTATATTCTCTAAGCTATCTACTCCTTCGTAAGCGTCAATCTTTCCGGCGTCTTGTCCAGCCCGGAGTTAAGGTAGAAAATACAAGAAAGCCTGATAAAGTGCCATGTACGATCGGATAGTACATGGCACTGCTTGTAGCGGGAAAAGTTTTAGAGGGGTGAGACGATGGAGCGGGGACTTTAAAAGGTAAATCAACGCAGTCGTTTGGTGGAGTGGGGGCGGCAGGTAGAGGCGTGCCGGAACAGCGGGCAGCGGGTAGGCGAATGGTGTGTAGAACACGGGATACCCGACAGTGTCTGGGTTGAACATCGTCTAATAAGAGGAAATCGCGCCGCATTCTGGCGTGAAATTTCTCCGCAATCTGCTCTTGCCGATTTAATCAGTCCTTCCTTGTACTGCACGAGCCTGAGAAGAAGTGTCAGCGCCAGTGATAAAATGAAAGAAAACGCCGAGGAAAAAATGTAGTTTT
>CAJULJ010000116.1 GCA_910587395.1 uncultured Oscillospiraceae bacterium
CTCAACTCCAGCCGGAAAAAGCGCATCGCCGCCGGGTCCGGCACCCAGGTGGTGGACATCAACCGGCTGCTCAAGCAGTTCGACATGATCCAGCAGCTCACCCGGCAGTTCTCTAACCCCAAAAAGGCAAAGGGTCTGTTTGGAAAATTCAAGGGCATGGGGATGCCTTTCTAAAAATTTCCCGGAACCATATTGGTTCTGTCCCCTTTCCGGGACATTTACCATAAATGAATGAACAACTTTGGAGGTGAATATACGATGGTTAAGATCAGACTGCGCCGCATGGGCGCTAAGAAGGCTCCCTTCTACCGCGTTGTGGTGGCTGACTCCCGCTATCCCCGGGACGGCCGCTTTATCGAGGAGATCGGTACCTATGACCCCCGGCAGAACCCCGCCGCTGTCAACATCGACACCGACCGGGCCCAGGCCTGGATCAAAGCCGGCGCTCAGCCCACCGACACGGTGCGCGACCTGCTGAAAAAGGCTGGCCTGTAATTTCATTCAGGAGGCCACATGAAGGAATTGCTCACTTATATCGCCCGCAGCCTGGTGGACGATCCCGACGCGGTGTCCGTCTCCGAGTATGAGACGCCCGCCGAGACGGTGCTGGAGCTCCGGGTCGCCCCCGGCGATATGGGCAAGGTGATCGGCCGTCAGGGCCGCATTGCCAAGGAGATCCGGGCACTGATGCGCTCGGTGGCCCAGCGCCAGGGCAAAAAGCTCTCAGTTGACATCGTTGACTGAAACGCAGAACAGGCGGGGCGTAGCCCCGCTTGTTTTTTTGGAGGTATCTCTATGAACGAATTTCTTGACTGCGGCCAGATTGTCAACACCCACGGCATTCACGGGGAGGTCCGCATTGTTCCTTGGGCAGACAGCCCGGAGTTTTTGTGCCGGTTCTCCACCCTCTATTTGGATGGAAAACCTATTCATGTGACATCCAGCCGGGTGCACAAGGGCAGCGTGATTGCCCGTTTCCAGGGAGTGGATACGGTGGAGGCGGCTATGGCACTCAAAGGCAGCACCGTCCAGATCTGCCGCGCTGACACTAAACTGCCTGAAGGCTCCTTTTTCCTGGCGGATATCATCGGCCTGGATGTGGTGGATGAGGACGGGCGGAAACTGGGCATACTGAAAGAGGTCCTCTCCCCTTCCATCCAGCAGATTTATGTGGTCGAGGGAGAGCGGGAAATTATGATCCCCGCTGTCCCGGAATTCATCCTGGAGACCAATATCGAAACGGGCTATATCAAGGTGCGTCTGATTGAGGGGATGTAGGAGCGCCGGCTTTCTTCAAAAAAACTGCCGCCCTGGGAAACCGTTTCCCAGGACATGCGCCTGCGGCACGATTTCCCTGCCCTGCGGGGCGGACGAGAGGAGGTTCTCATGTACTACATTGATATCATGACGTTATTCCCCGACACGGTGGGTGACGTGCTGTCCGAGTCCATCTTAGGCCGGGCCCAGGAGCGGGATATCCTGCGCATCGACACCCATCAGATCCGGGATTACACCTTGAACAAGCAGAAGCAAGTGGACGATTACCCTTACGGCGGAGGCCGAGGGGCTGTCATGCAGGCCGACCCGCTGTACCAGTGCTGGGAACACATCTGCGGTCGGTATCAGGCGCGTCCCCACACCATCTGCCTCTCACCCTGCGGCAGAACTTTCACTCAAGCGGACGCCAAGCGGCTGGCCTGGGAGCAGGATCACCTGATTCTGGTGTGCGGCCACTATGAAGGCATCGACCAACGATTCATCGACGAGTGTGTGGATGAGGAGATTTCGCTGGGAGACTTTGTCCTCACCGGCGGGGAGATCGCTGCAATGGCGGTGGCGGACGCGGTGTGCCGCTTGGTTCCGGGGGTTTTGTCCGACGCTGAGTGCTTCGAAAACGAGAGTCACTGGGACGGGCTGCTGGAGTATCCCCAATACTCCCGCCCTGCCGTGTGGCATGGGAGGAAAATTCCAGAGGTCCTATCCACCGGCGACCACGCCAAAATTGAGCGCTGGCGGCGCAAGCAGTCTCTGCTGCGCACACGAGAGCGGCGCCCCGACCTATACGAAAGACTGGACCTGTCCTCTAAGCCGGACCAGAAACTGCTGGCGGAACTGGAGCGAGAATTGTCCCGGCCTCCCCTGCCCCAGCCCGTGGTATGCCGTTCGGCGCAGGACGGCGATCTGGACGCCATGGAAACCATTCTGGCGCAGGCCAAGGCCCTTCTGATTCCCATCGGCCAGTGGAATGCCGGCTACCCCGCCCGAGATAATTTTGAGGCCGACATAGCTCGACAGGAGTGCTATGTACTCACCTGCGGCGGCACGGTAGGCGGATTTTTCACCCTCTCCACTCGGCCCGAAGCGGGGTATGCCGCCATCACCGACGGGAAATGGTCCACAAACGAGCCTTACGCCGTTATCCACCGCTGCGCAGTGGCGGAGCAGTGGCGTGGCTCCGGGCTGGCAGACCGCATGATCGGCGAATGCGAACGGCTGGCACTTGCCCAGGGACTTGGATGGCTCCGGGTGGACACACATAAAAAGAACAAAGCCATGCAGGGATTGATCCGGCGGCACGGCTTTCAATACCGGGGCAACGTGCTTGCGGAGGTTCCCCCCTCACACGATCCCCGCCGAGTGGCCTATGAGAAGCGGCTGAGACACCATCCTAAAGATGTCAAAAAGAATCTGTGAAGCTACGATCTCTCCCTTGACAATCCCTGTTGAGATGATATAATCTAATTCGTATTATTATATAAGGGGATTATTTTTATGAGTTTTTCCATCATTGTTGACAGCTGCTGTGATCTGACCCCCGAAATGCGGGCCGACCCCGTTTTCCGCAGCATCCCCCTGACCATCCGTGTAGGCGGCAAGGACTTCGTGGACGACCAGAGCCTGGACACCAGCCTGCTCATTTATGCCATGGACCAGAGCCCGGAGGCCTCGTCGTCCTCCTGTCCCGCTCCCGGCGATTACCTGGATGCCTACCGTCAAGCCGAGGGCGACATCTATGTAGTCACCCTCTCTGCCCTGCTCAGCGGCTCCCACAACAGTGCGTGGCAGGCCCGGCAAATGTTTTTAGAGGAGCAGCCGGAGCGAAACATCCATGTGTTCAACTCCTGTTCCGCCTCTGCAGGGGAAGTGCTTTTGGCTCAAAAGGTGGATCAGCTTGCCAAAGCAGGGCTTCCCTTTGACCAGGTAGTAGCCAAGGCGGAGAAGACCGTGGCAGATACCAACACGTTGTTTGTGCTGGAAAACCTGGACAACCTCAGAAAAAACGGACGGCTGACCCGGGTGCAGGCCATGCTCACCGGCGCGCTGCGTATCAAGCTTATCATGGGTTCTACCCCCGAGGGAGAAATCTGCAAACATGGTCAGGCGCTGTCCATTAAACAAGCATTGGCAAAGCTGGTGGATATCATGGCCTCAGATGAAAAACATAAAGGAAAAATCCTTTACATTGCTCAGTGCTTGTGTCCCGACCGGGCGCAGCAGCTGTGGGAGCTGGCAAAGAAAAGCTGCCAATTTACTGATGTGGTCATCACCGCTACTCGAGGACTCAGTTCTTATTACGCCAACAGCGGCGGAGTGATTGCCGCTTATTAAAGGGACCGCCTCAGGCGGAGATATGAGGGATGACACCATGGATCTGTGCGATATCAGAGAAATCAAAGCCCTGCTGGCTCGTCATGGCTTCCATTTTTCCAAGTCCATGGGACAGAATTTTCTCATTGCGGACTGGGTGCCCCGAGAGATCGCCGATGCCGCTGAGCTAAATGAGAACTGCGCTGTGTTGGAAATCGGTCCGGGCATCGGCTCCCTCACTCAGCAATTGGCCCAAAGAGCGCATAAGGTAATTGCCGTGGAATTGGACACCTCCCTGCTGCCTATTCTAAACGAGACATTGGGGGATTATCCCAATGTGGAGATTATTTCTGGCGATGTGTTGAAACTGGATCTTTCCGCTGTCTTAGCCGACAAGTCCCAAAGCTTTACAGTAAAAGCCTGTGCCAACCTGCCTTATAACATTACGACCCCGGTATTGACTAAGCTACTGGAGACGGGCTGTTTCCATTCTATCACGGTGATGGTCCAACGAGAGGTAGCCCGACGTATCTGCGCCGCACCCGGAGATTCTGATTGCGGAGCATTCTCCCTGTTTTGCCAGTATTATGCGCAATGTAAGCTGTTGTTCGAGGTACCTCCGGAGTGTTTCCTCCCTGCTCCCAAGGTCACCTCCGCAGTGGTCCAGCTTACTCCCCATGCTATTCCACCGGTGAACGGCGATCCAAATGACATTTTTCCTGTGGTAAAGGCCGCTTTTGCCCAACGCCGCAAAACTCTGCTCAACGCCCTTTCCTCTGCTTATGGGAACCGCTTCTCCAAAGAGCATCTGCGGCAAATTATTTTGGATTGCAATCTGCCTGAGACCATTCGAGGGGAGCGGTTGGGATTAGAACAGTTCTCTGAATTGGCCCAACATCTCAGTTGATGTAAAACCTCCTTTGTCAAATTCTGAGCCTGTGCATAGGATGAAACAAAGGAGGTTCTTTTATGCCGATTATTTATCTTTCTCCGTCAACACAGGAAGCTAACATGTACGTCAACGGAGGCAGCGAAGAGGAATGGATGAACCGTTTGGCTGACGCCATGATTCCCTATTTAAACGCTTCAGGAATCCGTTTTGTCCGCAATACCTCCGATATGACCGCTGCATCCTCCATCCGGGCATCCAACGCCGGTACTTATGATCTCCATTTGGCTCTGCATTCCAATGCCTCTGCTCCCAGCAACTATGGCGGGACCCGTGGCATCATCGTGTTCTATTATCCCGGAAGCTCCAATGGCAAACGGGCAGCAGAAATTATGGCAGACAATTTGAAGGCCATCTACCCCTTGCCCAATCGCGTACGGGCAGAAGCCACCACTTCTATTGGTGAGGTGCGTCAGCCCCGAGCTCCTTCGGTATTCATCGAACTGGGTTACCACGACAACGAAGATGATGCTACCTGGATCAAGAATCATTTGAACGAGACAGCCCGAGCTATTGTCCTTGCCCTTACTGAATATTTTGGTATTCCATTTTTGAACCCTGGCAGTTCACAACGTCAAGGGGTCGTAGACGTGGACTGGGGCTATCTTAATATCCGCTCCAGACCGTCCACTTCCGCTCCCGTAATTGCCAAAGCCTATGATGGTGCGCGGCTGACCATTCTGAATGAATGGCAGGGCTGGTATTTAGTCACCTTTGATGGAACGGAAGGTTATGCTAACAGCGATTTTGTAACTATGATTTAGAGTAGAGCAATTCTTTACAAATAATTTGTTCGGCAGACATGGTCTATTAAGATAGAGGTAATCTTTCGGTTGTAGCTGTAATCAGGCATTCACAGATTGTTCAGAGATATTACTCCCGAAAAATAATCTAGAAAAAAGATGCAGAAAGTGGTAAAATAGACAGCATGGAACA
>CAJULJ010000117.1 GCA_910587395.1 uncultured Oscillospiraceae bacterium
CAGGGAAGCTCACCACCCAGGAGGCCATCTGCGATATGTGGGCCAGACGGAAGGGGGCTGACTTCTGCGAGATCGAGGACGGCGGTATCATGCCCTTTGATAAAAAACTGTTCTGGAGGCCCGCCGATGTTCAACGGGTGGACTTTATTACTGACCTAAAATCTTTCCAGAAAAATACGGGGAATTTGGACGACTTGATTCCCTACTGGCGTATGATTTCACTCAAAGGCACCCTGATAGACTTTGGACGCTATTTCGACAAGGAAACGCAGAAAGAGCTATTGGAACAGGAGGGTCATATAATCGTCCAGGCCAATCCAAACAGGCGGACATATCGGGTGGAGAACTACAAAGCGGCGCTTTTTGATCTGAATAGGCTGATTATCAATGAATAACGGTGGTATACCATGAGTGAATTACTGCATCAAAATTCCAAGGGTGTTAAGATAATTCGGGAAGATTACAAAAAACGCAGTCAAGTGAAAGTGTTTTCAGAATTTCAGGGCAAGCGATATACCCTCCATTCATATCGGTTCAATTTAATTCCTGACCGATTTGATTCGCCGTTTTGTTCCTGGGCAAATTTAGATTGCTGTGGTGGTTGGAGCTGTGATGAAAATTATCTTGATACGGCTGTTCAAGAGGGGAAAAAGCTGTACGCTGGCCGGTATCAGCGAGTAAAATCATCATATTTTCCACAACTTCCCTCAATGGATACGGCGCTGCAAGAATTTCAGAAAATAGTAGATGGACTTCCTGATGGTGTTATTGCCGGTATTGAGGGTAATACCAGGGGTGGCATGGAGGATTTTTTATACACGTTTATATGCCGGGAGGGAACGATCTCGGAATACTTTGATCTTAATGAAGTTTTCAAATTTTACGGCAAACTTGGGTTAGACTTCCCTCAATATGTTGTCGATCAGGTAAAGGCATTGTGCAGTATTGAAATCAAGAACTTTGGCGGGGATAAACCTCCGTTCATTTACTATCAGGCCGGTGTGCCGGTGGAGTTGATTACAACAGGGCTGCTTTTAGGCTATCCACTGGAGTCTACGGCCAGTATCCTTTGTGGATATTGAGTGTGCCTTGTCCATCGACTATGCTCAACTCTACAAATTCGCTGGGTGGGTTGCCGGTCAGCCGTTTCAGGTAGTCCCTGCCGCCGTCTACGGCAACGCCCCGGCACTTACACCATTTCAGGTCGTGGCTGTGTTCGGATGTGATGATACTGCCGCACCGTTTACACTGGACTTGATTGACGGAAATTTTCATTTTTTAGCTTTTTCTCCTATGAATTTTTTATTCCCGGTTATGTAGGGGGCGGCGCTGGCTGACTGCCAGCGCCGCCCTTCGTCACAGGATGCCCGCTTTTTTGAGATAGCCCACGCCGTCATAGCAGCCCCGGAGGTAGAGCGTCTGCATCTCTATCTCCACAAGCTGGTTTTGCAGGCCCATGACCTGAATGAGCGCCGCGCACTCCTGTTCGGTCAGCGCCGACGCCTGTTCCGTGTCGAACACCTCCATCACATGGGGATATTGCTGAAAGATGCCCTCCATCTTGTCCCGGATGGCCCGGTACTCCTTGTCCGTCTTGGGCAGCTTCGCGGTGATGGAACTCACATACTCCTGAAACGCTGTGCCCTGGGCGTCCACAAAGGTTTCAAATTTTATCTTGTCAGCCACCGCTTTCACCTCCGCCTGTTTTCTGCGGCCATTATACCGCATGATCACTGGTAGGGCAAATGTGCGATGCTCACCGATTCCGGTCGGGGCCGTCACGGACGGGGGTTTCGGCCTCGTCCCCCACGTCCCCGTCCACGATCTCACTTTCTCGCTTATCCATGTTCAGCAGAATGTTCAATTCGTCCAGACGGGCCGACTTTGTTTTCAGCTCGTCCTCCTGGGGAAACGGCTTTTCCATCTCCTGCTTGGCGTTGTCCAACTGGACGTTGACGTTTGCAAGTTCCTCCCGGCAGGCAATCAGCCGTTCCTCCATGCCGCCCAGCAGATTGTCCAGCCGAAGAATATTACCGAAAATGTCTGTGCCCAGGCCGGTGGTATGGGTGAGCGCCCCTTTCAGCGTGATTCGGAACTCTTTGCTGAAGCTCTCAAAGGACAGCTCCATAGCGAAGCCCCGGTACTGGCCCAGGGGGACAGGATCGGGGCGGGTCATGGCTTTGCAAGCAGCGAGAATGGCGCTGCCCGCCGCCTTCTTGTCGGTGTAGACGGTGCCCTCCACCTCCATCGGGGAGAAGCCGTCCTCATTGGGATGGGTGTTTTCTTTCAGCCGGTTTATATCGGCGGTGTAGCACTCAATGCGTTGTTCCAAAGCCGCCGCCTTTTGCGGAAGATACTTGATGATCTGATCCTCCAGGGCGTACCGCTGGCTGAGATGGTTGGCTTTCAGCAGTTTGAGCCGCTGCACGTCAATGTCCAAATCCATCTTCTCTTTGATATGGGGGTTGCCCGTACACAGGGCCTTGATCTCGGCGTAGGACAGGGCAGTTTCGTCGATGTCCTCCGCAGAGCGCACCGGGCTTTTGCTGGTCATGATTTGCCCGATAAACTTCTGCTTTCCCTCCACCAACTGGTAGAGATAACTGTCAAAGGTGTTCTCGGTGACGTAGGTGTAAATGTCCACCTCGTCATTCTCGTTACCTTGCCGGATGATACGCCCTTCCCGCTGCTGGAGGTCGGAGGGACGCCACGGGCAATCCAAATGGTGGAGCGCAATCAATTTGTGCTGTACGTTGGTGCCAGCGCCCATCTTCTGCGTGGAGCCGAGCAGCACCCGTATCTGCCCGGAGCGCACCTTACCGAACAGCTCCTTCTTCTGTACCTCCGTGTTGGCGGTGTGGATATAGGCTATTTCTTCGGCTGGTATGCCCCTGGCGATCAGCTTCTCCCGCAGGTTGTCATACACATTTTGGAATGAGGCCATTTCAAACGTGCCCTGTTCATTCTCTGTCATTTCGATGGGCTGCTCCTTACCGGGGGTAGACAGGTCGCAAAACACCATTTGTGCGGAACGCTGATCCGCCGTGTTCTGCCATATCTCAAAGACATTTTCGGCGCAGGCGTTGATCTTGCTGGTGTCGCTGTCGGGGAGCATGGGGTTGAGAAGCCGCTGGTCAAGGGCCAGCTTGCGCCCGTCGTTGGTGATGAGCAGCATATTGTCCACGCTGCTGTCCACCATCCCGTTTCGGACACGTTCGGCCCGTTTTCCCAGCGCCTCCACCATTTCCTTCTGCTGTTCCGATGGTTTCAGCACGATGTTGTGGTAGTTGGCCTTGGGGACGGGGAGATTGAGCATATCCGCCGTCTGGATGTCCGCCACTTCCTTGAACATCGCCATCAGCTCTGGAAGGTTGTAGAACTTGGCAAACCGGGTCTTGGCCCGGTAGCCGGTGCCCTCCGGGGCCAGCTCTATGGCGGTGACGGTTTCCCCAAAGGTGGATGCCCAGGCGTCAAAGTGAAGCAGCTCTTTCTCCTGCAACAGCGCATATTGCAAATACTTCTGCATGGTATACATCTCAACCATTGTGTTGGAGATAGGTGTGCCTGTGGCGAAAATAACGCCCCGGCCCCCGGTCAGCTCGTCCAGATAGCGGCACTTCATATAGAGGTCGCTGGACTTCTGCGCTTCGGTCTGGCTGATGCCGCCCACGTTCCGCATTTTGGAAAATGCGGCGAGGTTTTTGTAATAATGTGCTTCGTCAATAAAAATGCGGTCAACGCCCAATTCCTCAAACGTGACCACATCATCCTTCCGGCTTTGGTCGTTCAGCTTTTCCAGCTTGGCGTCAATGGATTTCTTGGTGCGCTCCATCTGCTTGATGGAGAAGCGTTCCCCGTGGCTGGCCTTCAGTTCCGCTATGCCGTCCAGGATTTCCCGCCGCTGCTGTTCCAGAAGATACCGCTGGCGCTCCACGCTCACCGGGATTTTCTCGAACTGCGAGTGCCCGATGATGATGGCGTCATAGTCCCCGGTGGCAATTCGGCCACAAAACCGTTTTCGATTTTTTGTTTCAAAGTCCTTTTTAGTCGCCACCAGGATATTAGCGGAGGGATAGAGCTGCAAATACTCCGACGCCCACTGTTCCGTCAGGTGGTTGGGGACAACGAACAGGCTCTTTTGACACAGGCCCAGCCGCTTGCTCTCCTGCGCCGCCGCCACCATTTCAAAAGTCTTGCCCGCACCCACCACATGGGCCAGCAGGGTGTTCCCGCCGTAGAGGATATGGGCGATGGCATTCACCTGATGGGGCCGCAAAATGATCTCCGGGTTGATACCCACAAAGTTCAGGTGGCTCCCGTCGTACTCGCGGGGCCGGGTGCTGTTGAATTTGTCGTTATAAAGCCGCGTCAGTCGTTCCCTTCGGGCCGGGTCTTTCCAAATCCAGTCCTGGAACGCCTGCTTGATAAGCTCCTGTTTGCCCTGGGCAATGGCGGTTTCTTTCTTGTTCAGGACGGGGGTTCTCTTTCCATCGGCATCTTCAACGTAATCAAAAATCCGCACATCCCGCAGGTTCAGCGTTTCCTCAATGATCTTGTAGCCGTTGATCCGGCTGGTGCCGTAGGTGTTGTGCGCCCTGATGTTGCCCTTGTCGTAGGATTTACCCTCAATGTTCCAGTCGCGGGTCATACGGGAATGGTGGACTTTGATATTCCACTGTGCATAATTGGGTGTGTCAAACAGCTCGTATATGAATTGCTGGACAACCTCGACGGGGAGCCAGTCGGCCCCCAGCCGCACGGAAATTTCGCTGGCGGTCAGGTCAACCGGCTGCACCTTTTCCAATGCGTCCACATTGATTTGAAACGCCGGGTCATTCTCCGCCGCCAGCCTTGCGGCGACCAGCTTTTCCCGGACGTTGCCGGAGAGGTATTCATCGGCGGTCTGCCAGCCTTTATACCAGGATATGGCGTCGCCGTCAATGTCAAAGGGGCCGGTAGCGGGGTCTTTGAAAATAACACCCTTCAAGTCCTCCACAACCTGGGGTATCTTCTCGCCGCCGCCCATCAGGGAGGCCATAAAGCCTAAATCCACACACGCCTTTTCAGCCAGTGACACAGCCAGGGCCTCGGACGCGGTATCCACGCTGGTGACAACTACCTTCTGCTTGATGGTACGCTTGGTGAACATATCCGCCTTGCGGACAAAGTTGCGCTCGTCGTCCAACACTTCCAGGGAGGTCAGGAGAAAATAGGCGCTGTCCATACTGAAGGCGGTGCTGTTGGCGCGGGAGTTGATACGTCCGTACTTCTCCACAAAGGCGTCATAGAGGGCATTGAGCTTGCGCTGTTGGGCCTGAATATCATCGGCGGGCCAGTCCTCGGTCTGGTACTCAATGAGCGTCCGCACACAGTCCCGGATGCCGATCAGCCCTTTGATGCGGTTCGCCGCCGTCACCGACACCTCCACCGGGTTCATGCGGCTGTTCT
>CAJULJ010000118.1 GCA_910587395.1 uncultured Oscillospiraceae bacterium
CCGCAGGGAGTTAATAACGATGTGGACATGGATATTGCCGCTTTGGTTATGGCCGTCCGGGTGGGTGCAGATCAGGACTTGGTGTCCGGGGAACTGTTCAGCGCAGAATCGCTCTCCCAGCTCCTGGGCCTTGTCCATGGTCAGGCCGTGGTCGGGGCCGTCCCTGGGGTCAAAGGAAATGATGTAATGATGGCTTTTCACATCCTCCCTCTGCCGGTTCTTCCCATAGTGGAGGTTGGCCCGCATACAGGCCACGGCAAAGTCCTCTCCGCCGCAATTCAAAGAAGAAATACGGTAGTCCTGGCGGGGGACAAGACGCCCGTTCTCGTCCAGGATGGGTTTGCCGGTGAACTCGTCATGCTCAAAGAGCAGATACCGCTCCGCCGCGCCATAATCGGCGTTTTTAGAGGCGATATGTTTGAGTGTTGCCAATGGCTTCACCTACCTCCCGAAGCACCTGGAACTTCAGGGCGGCGAGGTCGGACAGCGCCGCCCGAACCTCGGTAGAGAGGGCGTTGTACGGCGCTCCGTACTCGTTGAGATACCGGGCGATTTGGTTGAGGTTGCCGCCGATTTTCCCGTATTCCCCGGTCAGCCTGCCCACGGTGGCAAGCAGTTCGTCATTGACGGGGGACACGGTAATGATGGGCTTGACGGTCGTGCCACGGATGGCCTGCCGGATAAACTCGGACTGGTTCATGCCGTAGGCGGTCAGGCGCTCCATGAAGTCGGCGTGTTCTTCCTCGGTCATGCGGGTTTTTATAATACGGCTGCGGTGGGGGGTGTTGTAGTGCTTGGACATGGATTCAACTCCTTACGTTTTGAGATGATGCGGGGTGTGGTCACATCCCCTTTGGAAAACTTTGTCCCACCGCAGACCCCTTTCTGTTTTATTTTGCCGCGATGAAAAGCGCAACGCGCCCGGGTGGTCAAGACCACCTGGGCGCGAACAATTTTATTGATATTCACTTTTGCATCGCTGAGATCATTATAGCAGGAAATGCGGATTTGTCAAGGTATTCCAAAATTAGAGGAATCGCGTTGCGGGCAGCGTAAGGGCCGGTGCGAACGCACCGGCCCAAGGCGGGTCTGGGGTGCCAACCCCAGCAAGATTGACCAGGGAGCAAATGAGCCGAAGGGCGAAATTTGGGCCACGGGTCGAATCTTGCTCTTACGCAAGTATCCAGGCTTTCAGATTCGTCTTTCCCTATCAGCCCACCTGATACCGCTGTCCATCCACCACCACGGCGGTCACTTGGTCAGGGTCCACCAGGCGGTTGAAGCAAATGTGGTGTAGCGTGGATTTCTCGTCACTGCACACATAGTCGGCGTTGTCCAGGCCGCCATCCAGAATTACATAGGACGTGCCATCGGCGTACTCCAGGGCCAGATACTTCATCGTGTCATGGATTTCGTCGCCGTTGGGCAGATACGATCTGAGATACTGTGTGTCCAGCATCATCCCGATGGCGGAGAAGGTCACCGCCGTCTCCCCAGTCTCCGGGTTTTTCACCGTGACGGCGGGCAGGCTTTCCACCCCAGGGAGTTCCAGGTTCGCGATAGCCTTTTTGCCGTCGTAGAACTTGGCGCACAGGCCGTCCGCCGCTTTCCACCCCGCGTCAGATGCAGCCAGGGGATTTGCCAGCGCCTCCACGATCACCAGCTTTTCCGACGTACTCCGAGTTACGTCCACGTACTGCCGGCCGCCGAGCCAGGGCCACTTCACCTCGGTCTGCGGCTCAAAGCTGGGCAGGTCAAAATCCACTTTGGTAAAATCCAACACCCCGTGCTCCCAGTCCACCACGCCTTCCGGGAAGCCGCTGGGACGCTCAATTGTGTAGTAGATTCGTCCGGTGCTGGTGTGCTCGTCCAGCACATACCCCTCCACGGTGAATGTGAAGTCCTCAAGCTGCCACTGATAGCCGCTCTCGGGCAAATAATCCCCCAGCAGTTTCATGGCTTGCTCCTCATCCACCGGGGCCAGTTCCCGCTTGGGCCAGTAGCTCAAACGGCCCATCTGGTCATAGTTCTTCTCCTCGTCCCAGGCAGTTCCACCGCCGCCCAGGATACCCTGGACAAGCTGGGGCTTGCTCACCGCCACGTCCTGCCGGAATAGCTGATAGGCCGCTGTAGCCGTGGCGCACAGCGCCGCGATGAGCGCCACCGCCACCAGCACCGTCCGCATCGGGCGGAACCTCCGACGCTTTGCCGGACATTTTTTCTGCGCCATCAGACCATAGGTCTGCTCCAATTTTTTGTTTACCATATCGGGCACCTCCACATTTTGTCCCAAAATATCGTGCAACTGCTTTTCGTCCATGCTGTGTCCCTCCTATTCCGCCTGGTAGACCTGTTTCAAGCTGGCCCGGGCGCGCCGGAGACGGGTCTTGACCGCCTCCTCTTTCAACTCCATAGCCTGAGCGATCTCCTTTATCGTGAAACCTTCCCCGTAGTAAAGCAGAAGCACCGTGCGGTACTTCTCATCCAGACTATCCAGCAGGGCGAGAAACTCCACCCGAGCGTGGCCCGGCTCGTCTTGGCCCATCTCCGTAATTTCGTCCAGCGGTACACTCCGTTTCCGCTCCCGCAGCATATCCTGGCACTTGCGGATCAGAATTCGCACCAGCCATGTGCGGAAGTACTGGGCTTGGCGCAGCGAGGGCAGCTTTTCGAAGCAAGTCAGCACCGTCTCGCTGATGGCGTCTGCCGCATCCATATCATTGTGAAGATAACTCCGGGCCACCTTGTACAACGCGCTTTTCTGGCCCTCGATCAGTTCCACGAAGGCGGCCCCATCTCCAGCCTTGGCCCGTTTTATCAGTTGTTCCATAACATCCCTTCTTTGCTGCTGTTGACCGGTCACACCTATTAGACGGATGGGAAGGCCATCTGGGGTCACACAATGGCAAAAATTTTTAATCAGTTTTAATGCGCACAAAACAAGGAGTTTAGATAATTGCCTACTTCAAAATTATAACACATTTTAAGCTGATATAGCGTCATATCAGTCGCTCAAAAAGCAGTGGACGTTCTGGCAAAACTGTGATATGATTAAATTGAAAGAAGGTGAGGGCGGTGGACAGCGAAACGACGGTCGCTCAGGGGCTGCACGTTACGGACGACAGCGCGGGCTACGACGCCGCCTGCAAGCGCGTCCTGTCCGAAAAGTCGATCCTGGCGCGGATCATGAAGTCCTGCTTGGAAGAATACAAGGACTGCGACGTCAACGACATTGCCGAGAAGTACATAGAGGGCCAGCCCCAGGTGTCCGCCGTCCCGGTGCTGCCGGACGAGGGTGGCACAGTCATCAGCGGCATGGACACCGAGGACAAATCGGTACACGAGGGAACAGTCACCTATGACATTCGCTTCCGGGCCATCGTCCCCGGCTCCGAGGAACGGATCGCCCTCATCATCAACGTGGAGGCGCAGAACGATTTCTACCCCGGCTATCCGCTGATAAAGCGGGGCATATACTATTGCTGTCGGATGATTTCTTCCCAGTATGGCCGGGAGTTCACCGGTCCCCACTATGAGAAAATCAAGAAGGTCTACTCCATCTGGATTTGCATGAAACCGCCGCAGTATCGGGAGAATACCATCACCCGGTATCGGCTGGTGGAGGAACACTTGGTAGGCGAGGGCAAAGAACCTGTCAGGAATTATGATTTGCTGTCCATCATCATGCTGTGCCTTGGCGGGCCGGATGGGGAAAACTATGACGGTGTACTTCGGATGCTGGATGTGCTTCTCTCCAATGAAACCAGCGAGGCAGAGAAGCGGAAGATTTTACAGGACGATTACGACATTCAAATGACGCAGACAATGGAAAGAGAGGTGTCGGTTATGTGCAATCTGAGCAAGGGCGTTAGGGAAAAAGGTCATGCCGAGGGTGTGGCGGAAAACACTTTGTTGAGTATCAGAAATTTGATGGAAACATTGGGCCTAACGATTGAACAGGCTATGGCGGCACTGAAAGTCCCAGAAACTGACCGCCCCAAATATGCAAAGCAGTTAAATAGCCAATAAGAAACGATAAGAACACGTCAACGGCCATTTCTGGCGGTTGGCGTGTTCCTTTACTCCAAAATGCGGCTATCACAGCACTTTTATTATGATTTCAGGTTTTACATCTAATTGGGTGTCAAGTGTTTCATGCCCTGGCTCTTAGTTCACTGCGGATAAAGAAGTAATAGAAGCCTAAAAAAATTTGATGTTCTAAAACGGCGCCGGGCGCCATTTTAGGAATGCCATTCTAAAAGCGTAGGATCTGCAATCTGATTGTCCCTATACTGTCTGGCGGTGCGCTTCGCCAGACAGTACAGGTTAATCTTCGGGTAGGTCCACTTTACCCACGAAGGAGTAGTAAATCTCGATCTCCTGTCGCCGTTGCTTGCCTCGGCGTTTACCATCCAGAGCCACCGATTCATGGACCACGATCTTCTCCACGAACTCACGCAGGAGGGTGGGTGTCAGCTCCTCAAAGTTAGTGTGCCGATGGATGATACCCATGAACTTCTCCACGTTGGCGGAAGCCTCCCGCGCGCGTCCCTGCTCGGCCTGGATTTCAGCTAAACGAGCCTTCAGCGCAGCCTGCTCCTGCTCATAGTCGGCAGACAGCTCCGTGAATCGCCCGTCGCTGATACGCCCGCTCACAGAATCCTCATAGAGCCTCTTGAAAATGCTGCTCAATTCTGTGATGCGCCTCTGCACAGCTTCCATTTCCTTACGGCGGGCAGCATCTTTCCGCTTGCCGCCATCCTCGCTCTGAGCCATCAGCAGCTTCATGAACTTAGCCTCATGCTTGGCGGCGTAGCTGGTGATCTGCCGGAGATTGGCCGTCACACCAGCGGTCAGAAGATCGGTGCGGATGAAATGGGCAGTGCAATCAGCGGTGCGCTTCTTGTAGTTGCCGCAGATGTAACAGTCCTGATGCCGTTTCTCTGTATCATACCTCTGCTGGTACAAGACACTGCCGCAGTCAGCACAAAACACGATTCCGGAGAACAATCCCATTTCATCATAGCGATTGGGCCGCTTACGCTGCTTGCGAAGCTCCTGCACCCGCTCCCAGGTTTCCAGGTCAATGATCGGCTCATGTGTGTTCTCAAAAACCACCTGCTTGTCCTCTGGATTGAGGACGCTCACCTTGACCTTGTAGGAAACCTTCTCCGTCTTGAAGTTGACGGTATGCCCCAGGTACTCCCGCCGCTCCAGAATGTGGCACACGGTGTTTGTGGACCACTTGCAGGGGTAATCTGGATAGTAGCGCCGGATACTGCCAGTGCGTCGGTACTCCATCGTCCCCGGCGTGGGGATGTTTTGCTCGGTCA
>CAJULJ010000119.1 GCA_910587395.1 uncultured Oscillospiraceae bacterium
GGAGCACCACCAGTCCATTACTAACTAACTTTTTCCGCTGGTATACTTTGTGGCGTAATTTGGCCCTTTTTACTTGACTGCTTACAATTATAGTTTGGAGAAGTTTGCAGATGGCGAATTGCTTGTTTTGCAAATTTCTTGCTTACCGTCGTATCCCACTCCGCCAGCCGAATAATCTCCGCCGTTCCGGCCTCAAAATCAAACGAAATCTCTCCCCATTCGCCGTCGTTGTCCACCTGGTAGAGGTAGACAGCGGCGGCGATTTTCTTTTTGCGTTTGATCTGGGATTTGCGTTTCAGCCGGGTCATGTGAAGCACCCCGGCTTCTGTCAGCAAACAGGCTAAATGCTCCACGGCTTTGTGATAGGCCCGTTCTGCACCGCTGGATGTGCTGCCCTCAAAGAGGACTGCCAGTTCTTCAAAGGTCAATCGGGTGCTGAGTGGGCTGACCCGCCCACAGGTCATACAGATGGCGTTTCGTTTTTCCAAAAGGGTCTGCTCTCGGTAATTCAGCTTTTCAAATGCTTCCCGGACAGCTTCAGCCTGGATACCGTTCCATAGAATCTCCGCATAGTCCCAATGGTCATCCCGGCTGACATCCTCGCCGGTTTCTTCACTGTCCTCGTCCTGTATGGTCTGGTAAAACGGAACACGGTTTCGGTTTTGCTTTGCCAACGCCAAAAACTTCGCTGCGGTCTCATCTGAACAGTTATGTTTCTGGGCATATTTCTGAATCGCCGCCTGTTCAGATTGTCCGGATTGATTATAGAGCCAAGCAATCCCACGTACAGCTTTGTACTCATCCACATTTTCAAAGGAACCGGCCTCCTCCTGCATTCGGCAGGTCAAAAGAGCATTCCCGATAAAATGATGGGCATAGGTCAGGAAATCTGCTCCTTGTGCGGGATCATATTCCCGGAGACAATCCAACATGGCAAGCACACAGCCCATTTTGTAGTCCAAAAAGCGTTCTAGGTCATAGCGATCCAGCCCCTCCCGCAGCAGGAAACGGCGAATACGACCATTAAGCCGATTTTCATAATGGTGCAGGAAAAAGGAAAACCAGCACAGTTCTTGGCTCTGCACAGCCTTGATAATATAATCATTCAGATTTTCATGGGTTGGCGGTTCCGGGTCAAGCTGAAAGATGCGTTCCACTGCCCGCATGGTCAAGCCCTTGGGTTCCGTCAGAAAGCTGTATTTGGCACAGTAGCCGGACAGCTCCCATATCCACGCTGTATCCATTTTCCCTCACCGCCTTTCGGATGTTTCGTTGTTTATTTCTTTTGTATGGCCTTCAAAAGTGCATCCCGGGTCATTTCCTGCTCATAGACAGTGCTGGCATAGCGCTGATCCGAAAGCGCACGGAGCATCTTATCTTTTGCCAGCTTTTTCATAGTTGCTGCCGTTTCTTCATCCAGCTTTCCACGGCGGGTGCTTTGCAAAATAGTGTTCATACGGCGGGTATAAATCGCCTTAATGGGATGATCGTCTGCAAGTTCCCGCTGCTCCCGGCCTCTTAGATTGCCAATTTGTCGGCACGTCCGTCCACGCTGGTCGCCGGGGGCCAGACCACCGCAGTATTTGGTATGCCGTGCATCAATGGTGAGAAACCATCTGCCGCAGATGGGGCATTTCTTGGGGGCATGGCCCCCACAAAGTCCCTCAAACAGATCGGAACGGAACATCCCCACAAAGGAGACATAGTGCATCCGCTTGACCAGCTGCGGCTCCGTCTTTCCGGGCCGAATGGCGGCTACATACTGCACCGAAGCATTGGTCAGAGTCATCCAGGCCGGGTTATCCAGCGACAGAGTTGGCTCACCTTTGAAGAACTGTCCGAACATTGCCGCATAACCGTCCGGGGTACGGTCATAACCTGGTTCATTCAACTGCTCTGCAAATTTCGTCAAGGCTTCCTTGTACTGCCCCAGCGAATAACTCAAATGCCCCAGTACCTGCGCTATTCTTACGAGTATGGTTGCTTTGCTGTGCTGACCAGTCAAGGCACAAATCAGCTGCTCCTGCTGGGTAAGCTGCAAATAGGCTTTGGCATCCTCCATATATTCTTCGGAAAAGATGGCTACAAGTTTTTGCTCAAAATAGCTTCGATTCAGGCGGGAGAACGGTGGTGTAGCCTGTAAAAAGGAGATGATCTCGCCAGCGGCCTGCTGCACCTGCGGCAGCAGCTCCATATCCAAAGAACCGGTGTTCATACCCTGAATCAGCTGGTTCAGCACATTGCAGGGAGTATCCAGATTTTCAATGGTGCTGTCCGGGATGTTCAACACCTCGCAGCCAATGGTTCCTGCGGGCATGGTACTCCCCTCATAGGTCACAGTGTCCTGCCAGAAATCCAGCGACAAAACCGCATGGTTGATGATCTGATCCATCTTCTCCCTCCTGTCATGTTTTTTTATTTTTATAATAGCACACAACAAAGGCCTTGTCATGTTTTTTGAAAACAGCTTGTCATGCCATTAGCCTGTTTTTTTCGATTTTCCCCATAATCTATACACAGGGGTGAGAAAATTGCCCCATCAAAAAGGAAATGGAGGGAATCGGTATGAATCTGTTTGAAGTGGTGAAAGCCAGTATCAACACACGGGAAGCAGCGTAGGTATATGGAATCGACGTCAACCACCATGGCATGGCACTGTGTCCGTTCCACAATGACCGTCATCCGAGCCTATATGTATCGGATGACCACTACCACTGTTTTGCCTGTGGAGAGCATGGGGATGTGATCGACCTGACCGCCAAACTGTTTGACCTTCGGCTGTATGATGCGGCCCGAAAACTGGCGTCGGACTTTCATCTTGCACCGGACAAGCCCTTGCCGGAAGCCATTCGCCGGAAAATGCAACACAAAACCAAAGCACAGCAGCTTCGTGAGAACGAGCGGCTGTGCTTTTCTGTTTTGAACGAGTATCGGCGGCTGCTCCTGGATTGGGAAAAACGGTATGCATCGCAAGCACCGGAAGATGTGCCGGACAAGCGGTTTGTAGAAGCCTGCCACCGGCTGCCCTGGGCAGAGTATCAGCTGGACATTCTGCTGCAAGGCGATTCCTATGAACGAGGCGAAACCGTGAGCGAACTAACAACAGACGGATATATCCGCAAATTACAGGCCCGCCTGAGGAAGGAGCGATACCATGAACAACCCTGTTTGGATTGATGAGAAAGGGAAAATCATCGAGCCGGAATATTGCCGGGATTTCCTGTCCCGGCATCCAATGCGCTGTATCAATGACCGTTTTTATACCGTGGACGGCCCGCTGCCGGATGAGAACAAATTGAAGCGGACGATTTATGAGGAAATATCGCCCTGGCTCCATGACAAGGTTGCACAGACGGTGGAGCAGGTAATCAAAGCGTTGAAGCTGGCGGCATACGCAGACCCGTTGCCCCTGCAATGTGACCGCATCCATGTGGCGAATGGCACTTATTTTCTGGATGGCACGTTTACAGAGGAAAAAGAGTATTGCAGCAACCGTCTGTCGGTATCCTATCGGGCTGATGCTCCGGCACCGGAACACTGGCTGCGCTTCATTTCGGAACTGCTGGAGCCGGAGGATATTCCCGCCTTGCAGGAGTATCTGGGCTACTGCCTGATTCCATCCACCAAAGGACAGAAAATGCTCATGCTGATCGGCAAGGGCGGCGAGGGCAAAAGCCGCATCGGTGTGGTGATGAACACCATTTTCGGGCTCAACATGAATACCACTTCCATCCAGAAAGTAGAGAACAGTCGTTTTGCCAGAGCCGACCTGGAGGGCAAGCTGCTGATGGTGGACGATGATCTGGATATGAACGCATTGACCAAAACCAACTATATCAAATCTATTGTGACAGCAGAACTGCGGATGGATTTGGAACGGAAGAGAGAACAGAGCTATCAGGGGCTGCTTTATGTGCGTTTCCTCTGCTTTGGCAACGGGGCATTGACTGCACTTCACGACCGCAGCGACGGTTTCTTTCGCCGCCAAATCATTCTGACCACTAAGGACAAGCCTGCGGATCGGTTCGATGACCCGTTTCTTGCCGAGAAACTGATTGCCGAAAAAGAGGGGATCTTCCTCTGGATGCTGGAGGGATTGCGGCGGCTAATTGCCAATCACTATCACTTTACCATCAGCCAGAGAGCCAAGGACAATATCACTTCCGCTGTTCGGGAGGCCAATAACATTCTGGATTTTCTCGATTCTGAGGGTTATGTGGGATTCAAGGCCGATTATGAAGCCAGCACCAAAAATCTGTATGCAGCCTATAAGCGGTGGTGTGAGGACAACGCAGAAAACCCACTGTCCCCAAAGAGCTTCGCAAACCAGCTCAGCCAGAACGCAGAACGCTACCATTTGGAGCCAGTCAATAACCTGCACATCGGCGGTGGGAAGCGATGCCGAGGATATATGGGCATTTATGTTCTGCTCTCACCTGTGGAATTGTAATGAAACATTTTGCAATTTCCAGCCCTAACCTTATGTAACTCGGCAAATGGTGGCAAAGCCTTGATTTTCAGGCGTTTCCGCCATTTGCCGTTTGGGAGAGTTATTCGCATATCTCGGCGTATCCCGGCGTGACTTTGCGCTGAAACGTAGTACGGAAGTAGTAAAAGCGGCCTGCCGCTTTCTTTTTACTACTTTACTACTCACTACGCAGCCAGCCGCTCCATCTCCGCCTTTACGGAACAGGCGTCAACATGGGTGTAATAGTCCAGCGTCATGGTGATGTTGGCATGGCCCATGATGTACTGTAACGCCTTGGGGTTCATACCGGCGTTTGCCATACGGGTACAGAACGTGTGCCGGAGGGAGTGCGGTGTGATGTTGGGCAACTGCTCCTTGTGCTGCTTGTTATATTTCCTCACAAGGCCCTTAATCACGGCGTTATAGTTCACGCCCACTTTCGGCGTCCCATCCTTTTTGAGAAACAGGAAGTTGGTATAGCCGTCCACCGTGATGGTGGTTTTCTTTCCCCGGTTCTTCAGCACCCGCTTCAACGCCCGGTAGACCGGCTCACTCATGGGGATTTCCCGATAGCCGCTCTTGGTCTTGGGCGTTTCGATGTAGTAGCCGTTCTTGCTGTCCCGCAAAAGCTGGTGGTCTACCCGGATTAGCC
>CAJULJ010000120.1 GCA_910587395.1 uncultured Oscillospiraceae bacterium
ACCTTGGCGGAGGCCACGCCCAGCTCGTAGGCGTCCATGTTCTCGGTGACTTCCTTGACCACCCGGTTCAGCCGGGAGAGAATCCACTTGTCCTCCTGCTCCAGCTTGTCCGGCAGGACGCATTGGTCAATGGTCAGGTTCATCATCACGAACCGGCTGGCGTTCCAGATCTTGTTGGCGAAGTTGCGCATGGCCTCGCACTTCTCCACGAAGAAGCGGGTGTCGTTGCCGGGGGCGTTGCCGGTGATCAGATTGAAGCGCAGGGCGTCCGCGCCGTATTTCTCCGTCATCTCCAGCGGGTCGATGCCGTTGCCCAAGGACTTGGACATCTTGCGGCCCTTGTCATCCCGGACCAGGCCGTGGATGAGCACCGTGTGGAAGGGGGGCTGCTTGGTGTGCTCGCAGCCGGAGAAGATCATCCGGGCCACCCAGAAGAAAATGATGTCGTAGGCCGTCACCAGCACGTCGGTGGGATAGAAATAGTCCAAATCCTCCGTCTGTTCCGGCCAGCCCAGGGTGGAGAAGGGCCACAGCGCGGAAGAGAACCAGGTGTCCAACACGTCGGGGTCCTGCTCGATGTTCTTGGAACCGCACTTCTCACAGCACGCGGGGTCCTTCCGGGTGACGGTCATGTGGCCGCAGTCCGCGCAGTACCAAACGGGAATCTGGTGGCCCCACCAGAGTTGGCGGGAGATGCACCAGTCGCGAACGTTTTCCATCCAGTTGGTGTAGATTTTGGCGAAGCGGTCGGGGACGAACTTGGTTTCGCCCTCATAGACCACGCGGAGCGCCTCCTTGGACAGCGGCTCCATCTTGACAAACCACTGGGCGGAAATGATGGGCTCCACGTCGCTGCCGCAGCGGTAGCAGGTGCCCACGTTGTGCTGGTGGTCCTCGATCTTCTCCAGCAGGCCCAGGGCCTCCAGGTCGGCGATGACCGCCTTGTGGGCCTCATAGCGGTCCATGCCCTGGTACTTGCCGCCGTTTTCGTTGACCACGCCGTGGTCGTCCAGCACCCGGATGGTGTCCAAATTGTGGCGCAGGCCCACCTCGAAGTCATTGGGGTCGTGGGCGGGGGTCATTTTCACGCAGCCGGTGCCGAATTCCAAATCCACGTACTCGTCGGCCACGATGGGGATCTCCCGGTCCATCAGGGGCAGCAGGCACTTCTTGCCGATGATGTCCTGATACCGCCCGTCGGCGGGGTTGACCGCCACGCCGGTGTCGCCCAGCATGGTCTCGGGCCGGGTGGTGGCCACGATGACGTACCGTCCCGGTTCGCCCACAATGGGGTACTTGATGTGCCACAGATGGCCCGGCTTGTCCTGGTACTCCACTTCCGCGTCGGACAAGGCGGTGACGCAGTGAGGACACCAGTTGACGATGCGGGAGCCCTTGTAAATCAGCCCCTTTTCGTACAGAGAGACGAACACGTGGCGCACCGCCTTGGACAGCCCCTCGTCCATGGTGAAGCGGGAGCGCTCCCAGTCGGCGGACACGCCCAGCTTCTTCTGCTGCTCCACAATGCGGTTGCCGTACTTGTGCTTCCACTCCCACACCCGCTCCAGGAACTTCTCCCGGCCCAGGTCGTGGCGGGTGAGGCCCTCCTTTTCCCGCAGCTCCTCCTCCACCTTGATCTGGGTGGCGATGCCCGCGTGGTCGGTGCCGGGGACATACAGGGCGGCATATCCCTGCATCCGCTTGTAGCGGATGAGCATATCCTGCATGGCGTCGTCCATGGCGTGGCCGATGTGGAGCTGTCCGGTGACGTTGGGGGGCGGCATGACGATGGTGAAGGGCTTCTTCTCTGGGTCGCGGACGCCCCGGAAGCAGCCGTTTTTCTCCCATGCCTTGTAAATGCGGCCCTCCACCTCCTGGGGCTCGTAGACCTTTGGCAGTTCTTTGCTCATTTGATTCCACTCCTTTTCGGGGCGCAAAAAAGTCCGCCCCAAGCTGTTTGCTCAGGGCGAACTTGAAAAAGTCCGCGGTACCACCTGAATTTCCCCGCCAACGGGGACGCTCATTGCCTCTGTAACGGGAGGACCCGCCAGCCTCTACTGAGGTTCAAGACCGGGGCTCGGGGACGACTTCGCCCAGTCTCCGTTACGGCTTCGCACCAGATCAGCCGCTCTCTGAAACGGAGGGAGAGGGGTACTGCTTCCCTTCCTAGCCTTTTACCCAAACAGTATATGCAAAACGAGACGATTTGTCAAGGTCAGGTTTTTGTCACCGGCTTCCAAAATATATGTTGTATTTTTCAACGGAATCGTGTACACTAGACATATCCATATGAGGAGGGACTGCTTATGAAACTTGCCAGCTTTATTTTGAGGACCGCGGCCATCGGCTTGGCGGCGTCCGCCATAGCCTGCGCGGTGGTGGCCCACCTGTGCGCGTCCCTCGACGAGGACTGACCGGACAAAAGGAGGATACGGATATGAAAACTGCCCGCTGTATTTTGAAGATCGTGGCTACTGTCATGGCGTTCGTGGCAGTGGTGTGCGCTGTTATGGCATTCTGGGACCAGATCATGGATCTGGTTGATACGATCATCGACAAGGTGGAGGAGAAGCGCGCCAACCGCTGCTTCGAGCCCGAGGAATTCGACGATTTTGCCGATTACGACGACAGCATTATGTGACTGTGATAGGAAAATCCCTCCCGGCAAAGCCGGGAGGGATTTTTTATTCATGGTGGTCAGGAAGAAATACGACAATAACTCCAGCAATGCCAAGAATCAGGCCAAGTAAGCCCCAACCAATATCGAGCGTATCCAGATTGGGAATCCAAAGCCCGCCAGCCACGTCAAGCAAAACCAGCAGGATGCCAAAAAGAATCAATGCAACGCCTTGTAATGGACGCCTCATGAAAAGCACCTCCTAACGGATTTTCCGCGCCTCCAGATAGAACCGCTTGTCGTGGGCCTCACCCATGGAGAAGGTCTTGCGGGGGAGCACTCCGTCGTGAATGACGGAGGGGAACAGCTCCTCCTTGTCCATGGGGGGCAGGAGGAAAGCGATGTTGCCGGGCCGGGCGGCGAATTCCCGGGCCACGTCCTCGCCGTGGATGTAGTCCACCCGGCCCTCATGGTCCATGAGGTAGTCGTCCAAGAAGCTCTGGAGGGCCCCCACAGGCAGGCGGGCGGCGGAGGCGGGCACGGTGACCACACCCTGGGACCCGGCATACACATAGCCCACGGACAGGCCGTCCCCTTCCTGGGCCGCGCCGCGGTGGGCGCCGGGATAGGCACGCACCAGCGCGTCCAGCAGGGCTGCGGGGTCGGTGTGGAACACCACCCGGTGGATGGGCTCGAATTCCAGGCTGCCGTCGTGGAGATTCACCAGCTCGCACAGGGCGTACCGGGCGGGCAGGGTATCCCATTTTTCCGGCGGCATGAGCCGCTTCTGCCGCTCGTAGCACTCCTTGGCAGTGGCCAGGGAGTGATTACCGTCGCCCACGGCGAAGAGCATGACGGGCTGATTCTCCGTGCCGTATTTGGCGTTGAAGGCGGCGGGCTCCGCCAGGGCGGACAGCGCCCCGGCCACCTGCGCCAGCTGCTGCTCGGTGAGGAGCCAGCCCTTGACATGCCCACCCTGCTCCATCAGGTCAAAGTCGTACAGCAGCTCCATGGAGCCGGTCTGTGCGGCCAGCGGCTCGATGATGGTACGCCGGGGGTCGTCGGCAAGCAGCATGGCGTGGGGCAGCTCGATGGGGGCGTTCTTGCGCACCGCAACCCGGGGCGGGATGCGGGACATGACCACGCCCTCCGTGGCCCGGATGAGCGCGTCCGACCCCGGCTCGTAGTCGTAGGCGGTCAAATCCGCCATGCCCACCAGTCCCCGGCGGACGCGGCCGTTGTGCAGGGTGCGCTCCACGTAAATCATGGCTCCAGGCAGGGGTTTAAACCGCCCCTCCCGGACATACCGGGACATGGTGGCGTTGATGTCCATGATGTCGATCTCCACCTGGGGGCCGTCCAGGCTGCTCTCGGGCAGGATGAGCCGCAGGGAGGAGGGGGCACGGCCCACCCGCTCCTCCACCCGCTGCCAGTACTCGGGCTGGGAGGTGTACTGGTCGCAGGCCACCACCGACCACTTGTCGTAGTCGCAGCCCTGAGGCAGCAGGATGTCGGCGGGACGGAAGGGGAGATTGGTGAAATCAGCTTTCATGGCGAAAACCTCTTTTCAATGGAAGATGTGCGTTACAGCTTTTTTGTTTTGCGCTTTTCCAGGAACAGGGTGAGAAGAAGGTGGAAAACAAAGGCGAAAACAAACTCAAGTCCGAGAAATTGGCTCAGGTCCGCTCCCTGGTAAACCCCCTTGACGAGGCACGCCAATATGGCTCCAATGGTGGTCAGGAGAGCGAACAGCAAGGAGCTTTTGACGCGGTCAAGCATGGTGCGGCCTTCTTTCCGTTACAGCGCGGCCTTGATGGCGCGGAGCAGGTCGCCGAATTCCTCGTAGGCTGGGATATCGGGATAGTTGGCCTTGATGGCATCGGTGGACTTGAACAGGAAGCCCGCCTTGCTGGCCTGGATCATGGCCAGGTCATTGAAGCTGTCCCCGGCGGCGATGGTGTCAAAGCCGCAGGACTGAAGGGCCTTCACGGTGGTCAGCTTGGACTTCTCACAGCGCATTTTATAGCCGGTGATCTCGCCGTTTTCCGCCACCTCCAGGGTGTTGCAGAAGATGGCAGGCCAGTTCAGCTTCTCCATCAGGGGCTTGGCGAACTGCTCAAAGGTATCGCTGAGGATGACCACCTGGGTGAGGGAGCGCAGCTCATCCAAAAACGCCTTTGCCCCGGGCAGGGGATCGATTTTGGCGATGGTGGCCTGAATTTCTTTCAGCCCCAGCCCATGCTGCTTCAGAATGTCCAGGCGGTAGGCCATCAGCTTGTCGTAGTCCGGCTCATCCCGGGTGGTGCGGCGCAGCTCGGGGATGCCGCTGGCCTCGGAAAAGGCAATCC
>CAJULJ010000121.1:0-4428 GCA_910587395.1 uncultured Oscillospiraceae bacterium
TCTTAGAACCTGTATTCATAATCGTTTGAGCAAGGTGAGGAAATGGGAGATTTTGACCATAGTCTCAGCGGAAGAGACGGAAATTTCATAATCTTTGCTGAGACGTCTGGAGTGGTTGAGCCAAGAGAGGGTGCGTTCAACGACCCAACGCCAAGGGAGTTTCTCCCATTGATGGGGCTTGATTTTCTCTGAAATATCAACATCCAGGTCAAGCTGCTCTTTCAAATCAGAAACGAATGTGCCCCGGTATCCAGCGTCCGCACAGAACTTTAGGATAGACGGATACCGCTCATATGCTCGTTTTGCGGTAGATATTCCACTTTTTGTGTCATGAATATTGGCAGCATGTACCACAACAGACAGCAAACAGCCCAGCACATCCACTACGATGTGCCGCTTTCTGCCTTTCGTTTTTTTCCTCCGTCAATTCCGCGTTCTTCACTGGCTGCTACCGTTTTCACACTCTGGGAATCAATGATCGCGTAGCTTGGACTCTCCTTGCGTCCGGCATTTTTTCGTGTCTTTTTTACAAGATGCTCCAGTATCTTATCCCACAGCCCACTGATCCGGGCGCGGCGATAAAAGCTGTGTACTGTTGAATACGGCGGAAAATCATGGGGCAACTGCCTCCATTTACACCCTGAATCCACCAAATATAGTACAGCATCCGTTAATTCCCGTTTGCTCCACGTGCAGTTGCGCATCCCCGTATACAATGGTGCGATTTCTTCCCACTGCTCATCGGTCAAGTCGCTGGGGTACGACTCTCTTACCTTTTCTTCCATATCTCTATTCTATCACAGCCCTTTCCTCTTGTGAATACAGATTCTAAGATCGGCCTGGTGGCCCCCCTGTCCGGCAACAACGCCACCTACGGCGTGAAGCAGGAGAACGGCTACCGCCTGGCTATGGATGAGATCAACGCCAACGGCGGCATCTACGGCGCCCAGCTGGTGCTGGAGTCCTATGACGACGCCGGCGACCCCGCCACCGCCGCCTCCGGCACTCAGAAGTTCGCCGACGACGACGAGGTTATGGTCATGGGCGGCTGCTGCCTGACCTCCTGCACCGCCGCCATGCTGCCCATCTCCGGCGACGCCGGCCTGCCTGAAATGGTGGTCAGCTCCAGCGCTGCCTCCCTGCTGGGCCTGAGCGACTACTTCTTCCGCATGGCCGTGCAGGACGCTCAGGTGGGCCCCAACATCGCCCGTAACTTCAAGAACATGGGCTACACCAAGGCTGTCGCCCTGTACCCCAACAACGACTACGGCATCGGCCTGAAGGAGAGCTTCGTTGAGGAGTTCAGCAACGGCGGCGAGGTTCTGGACGCCATCGAGTACCAGGCCACCGATCAGGACTTCTCCGCTATCCTCACCAACGTGAAGAGCATGAACCCCGAGTGTCTCGCCCTGTGCGGCACCACCACTGACAGCGCCCTGCTGATCAAGCAGGCCCGCCAGATGGGCATCGAGGCCGTTATCATGGGCCCTCCGGGGGTGTATAACCAGAACATCATCGACATCGCCGGCTCCGCCTCTGAGGGCATCCTGGCTGTGGGCGCCTTCGTGGCCAACGACCCCGACGAGCGGGTGCAGCAGTTCGTTGCCAGCTACAAGGCCAAGTACAACGAGGTCCCCGACCACTTTGCCGCTCTGGCCTATGACCAGATGTATGTCATCGCTGAGGCCGCCGCCCGGGCCATGGAGGCCAACGACGGCGAGCTGACCCGGGCCACCATGGCTGAGGGCCTGCGCGCCAGCAACTACGACGGCATCACCGGCACCGTCACCTTTAACGAGGACGGCGAGTGGATCCGTGATTACCTGGTCCTGACTGTTAAGGACGGCGAGTACGTCCGCTACGAGGGCTGATCCTTCTATCATATGGCCGGCGGCAGAGGCCTGCCGCCGGCCATATCTTATTTACCCTGAGGTATCTTTCATATTTAGACAGATTCGGGTGGTGAATGTGAATATATGTTTGTGTTCTTACAGCAGATTATCAACGGCCTGGCCCAGGGCGGCATCTACTCCCTGATTGCCATCGGCTGGACCACTGTTTTCGGCATTGTAGGCGTCATCAACTGGACTCACGGTGAGGTTTACATGCTGGGGGCCTATGTGGGCTACTTTGTGACAACCTTCCTCCATCTCCCCCTGATCCCCGCACTGCTGGTGTCCATGCTGGCCGGCATGGTCATCGCGGTCCTGGTGGATGAGGTAGGCTATAGGCCCCTGCGCAAGCGGGGCGTTCTGGCGGCCACCGGCTTTATTACGGCTCTGGGCCTGTCCACCATTCTGCGCTACTCCGCCAGCGCCGCCTTTACCGTCAATCCCCGGGCCTACCCCGAGCTGATTGAGCAGGAGCTGCTCACCCTGTTCAAGGTGGGCGACTCCGCAATTACCATCAGCTCCCTGCACCTGATTATCCTCATCGGCACCTTTGTTATCATGGTGGCTCTGGAGCTGTTCATGAAGCGGACCCTCACCGGCAAGGCTATGCTGGCCGCCTCTCAGGACATGCAGACCCTGGGCCTGATGGGGGTCAACGCCGAGCTGCTGATTAAAATTACCTTCGCCATCAGCGGCGCCCTGGGGGCTGCGGCCGGCTTCTTCATCGGCCTGCTCTACGCCATCGACCCCATTATGGGGGCCCTGGCCGGCCTGAAGGGCTGGTCCGGCGCCATCCTGGTGGGCATCGCCGAGAGCCTCACCGCCGGCTTTATCTCCACCGGCTACAAGGACGCCATCGGCTTTGCCATTATGATCTTCATCCTGCTGATCAAGCCCTCCGGCCTGATGGGCTATAAGTTTGAAGAAAAAGTGTAAGGGGGGCGGAAATTCATGAAGAAACTGCGCATCAACAGCGGCGAGTGGCTGTTCGGCTTGAGCGGCCGCGTGACCTTCCTGATCTCCGCCATTCTCATCTTTTTTGTATGTTTTGTGGATAAATTCCACGGGGGCAAGGCCTGGATTCCCTCCTACACCCAGCATATTCTGGTTACCTGCCTGCTCTCCGCCCTGCTGGCCCTGGGGCTGAACTTCATCTCCGGCTATCTGGGCCAGACCTCCCTGGGCCACGCGGCCTTCTACGGCATCGGCGCCTACACCACCGCCGTGCTGCTCACCTATACCGGACTGAACTTCTGGCTGTCCATCTTTGTGGGCATGCTCATGTCCATGCTGCTGGCCATCCCCCTGGCCGCCGCCTCTCTCCGGGTCAAGGGCCAGTTCCTGGTGGTCATTACTTACGCCTTCTGCGAGATTTTCCGCTATATCGCCATTAACGTCCCTGTCCTGGGCGGCACCGGCGGCATGGCCGGCCTGAAGGCCCCTGAGGTCTTCGGGGTCCGCATCACCAAGCTTGCCGCTACCAACAAGGGCGGCTACATGATTCTGCTGTTCCTGCTGGTGTCGGCGGCGGCCTTCTTCTCCTGGCGGGTGCAGCGCTCCCGGGTGGGCTACGCCTTCGCCGCCATCCGGGAGGATGAGATCGCCGCCGAGGCCATGGGCATCAATGTGAAGTACTACAAAACCCTGGCTATGGTCATCTCCGCCGCCATCTGCAGCATCGCCGGGAGCATCCAGGCGGCCTTCGCCACCATGGTGAGCCCCGAGCTGTTCAGCTCCACCAAATCCATTCAGATTTTCTCCATGGTGGTCATTGGCGGACGGATGAGCATCAAGGGCATGATCCTGGGCGGCTCGCTGATGACCATCCTGCCCGAGGTATTCCACTCCGTCAAGGACATGGCGGGCCTGAGCTTCGACCCCTGGAATATCCTGTACGGCCTGCTGCTGGTGGTTATGATGCGGGTACGTCCTCAGGGCATTTGGGGCCGGAAGGAAAAGGACGAAGGGTAAGGAGGTCAAAAAAATGCTGCTTGAAACACATAAAGTCACCAAGGCCTTTGGCGGCCTGAAGGCCAACAGCGAAATTGATTTCCATATCGACGAGGGCGAGATTGTCGCCATCATCGGCCCCAACGGCTCCGGAAAGACCACCTTCTACAACGTGATTACCGGTATCTCCTCCGCCACCTCCGGCCAGGTGGTCTTCAAGGGCAAGGACATCACCCACATGCACCCGGAAAAGATCACCGAGCTGGGCATGGCCCGGACCTTCCAGAACATCCGTCTGTTTGGCAACCTGACCGTGGCGGAAAACATCGTTATCGCCCGCCACTGCCGCCGGCACACCGGGATCTGGGATGCCGTTGTCAACAGCAAGCGGCAGCGGGATGAGATAGCCACCAACGAGGAGTTTGTGAAGAAGTGCCTGGACTACGTGGGCATCTACGACAAGAAGGACTGGATCGCCAAAAACCTCCCCTACGGCATGCAGCGCCGGCTGGAAATCGCCCGGGTGCTGGCCACCGAGCCCAGCCTCATCCTGCTGGACGAGCCCGCCGCCGGCATGAATCCCCAC
>CAJULJ010000121.1:4449-4722 GCA_910587395.1 uncultured Oscillospiraceae bacterium
TCGACCACGGGCAGAAGATTGCCGAGGGCAAGCCGGAAGAGGTCAAGAACGATCCGGTGGTAATTGAGTCCTATCTGGGAAAGGGGGCGTCGGGAAATGGCACTGCTTGAGGTAAAGGGCCTGAACGTCTTTTATGGAAAAATTCACGCGCTGAAGGATCTGAGCCTGTCCATCGAGGAGGGGGAGATCGTCTCCCTCATCGGGGCCAACGGCGCGGGCAAGACCACCCTGCTCACCTCCCTGATGCACCAGCTGCCCTACACCGGCTCCGTC
>CAJULJ010000122.1 GCA_910587395.1 uncultured Oscillospiraceae bacterium
CTGGGCTTGCATCGCCGCAGATACCAGGACGGGTCTGCCAGTTGGTCATTGTCCAACTCCGGCAGCAGACTCCGGTTGTGGTCAAACACCGGAGCCATCCCCTGGACCTCCAGAGTCTCTGTATCAAACAGAACTCCGAAGTTGCCGTAATGGCGGTCGGTATTCAGGATGATGGCGTCCAGTATGCACATCCGCCGGAACGCATCTCCGCTGCCAATGCCATCGAAATAGGCCAGCAGCTCCGGTATGGTACGCTCCTCCCCGCAGAAGACTGCGCCAGCTTTTGCAAGCCCCACAGCCTCACTGGTAAAGAGCGGACATTTGCTGACCAGCTTCTCCCGGTAAAAGTCCATGTCGTAGGGCACTGCCTCGCGGCACAGCCGCTCAGATAACTGCGCAGCCAGGTACTCGGAGAGCGGTTCGATCTCATAGTGTGCGCTGCCGCTTTTATAGAGATAAACGCCGCTTTCTTCCCGTTTCCAGCACTTGGCATAGTATCCGTCTGTCCCGAATTCCGGGGATGTGGAGGACAGGTCTGTCTCGCTGATGATACCGTCAAAGGCAGCCTCACTGATGATCTCGCTGAACGGATTGGTATAGAGGGATACCTCCTGCCAGGTCAGCGGCGAATCCGCTTCCCGCACCCAGAAGGTATCGTTCAAGGACAGGGCGTGGGTGACACGAAGGAACCCCTCTATATCATCACACCCATATTGCTCCAGCAGCTGCTGGATATGCTTGCGGTGCTTGGGGGCTTTCCGCTGGTCCAGGAACGCTGGCAGGCCTCGGTAACCAATCGGCCGGAGTGCGGTGAACCACTGGTCTTCAAAGAACTCCGGCTCGTCGAACTCGTTGCGCCGACAGTGGAATGCCAGCATAGGGAGCTCTTTATTAAGCAAAATGTAGTCCGTTTTTCCACCATGAGTTGCCATTGCCTGGGCCTCCCTTCTTTCTGGATGGTCCCATTATACACAGGAACAGCCTTTTTCGCAATGACAGGATTTCTTCATCCGCCATTTTCCACTGATTGATAGTCAACATCAATCGGAACATCGGTCAGGATCCGAACATAACGGCCGAATAGCTGTACTAGTTGTTCTTCGGTCAAATCACGCTCGCTATTCTTTAACTGCCAGGGATAGCTTGGAGAGTACAGCAGGTAGGTAACGCTATTAAAATCATCGCAGGCAATCATTTGGATCCCCTCAGCCTCCTCAATCACTTTCTGGAGCAGTGTAGCCAGCCCCAAAAGGTAATCTTGGTCAAACTCCATATAGTCATCCCAGGTTGGTTCGGTTATGCCCACTTCAGTAAGCCATCCCTGTACTGTGGCATGGAATTTAGGGGCATGGTTCAGCAATTCCTTCAGTTTTCCCACATCCCGTTCTCTGATATCATCAACGCATATCCCGTAGCCATAATTGTGCCATGTACTGTAACTCATATCTTGCCCTCCTTATGTTTCTTTTCGATAGCATGTATCCTCAGCTCCCTGTCGGTAAGGAATCGCTCAGAATTATCCCAGAGGTACTTGCGGGCAAAAAAGGTCAGCGTCCCGCCCAGCTTTCCGAAAATCTGCATATCGGACAGGGATGTCCCCAGCGTTTTATAGGTTCCAAGATGCCACAGGCCTTTTTCCCCATCTTGCAAAATGCGTCCCTCAGCATAGCAGTCGAGATAAATGCCTTCATTTCCCCCAAAATTGACTTTGGTTATGAAGTCAAATTCATCGCATGTGATCTCTGCGGGGAGATGTCGTGTATCCGGCAGGAAATAGTCCAGGATTGCTTCAGCTTCGGCAAAGTGCCCGCCATCTACCGCCATTTGATGAACAGCCCTCATAAAAGTTTCTCTTGTATCCCGGGTAACTTTCACCTTAATTTTCGGGTCATCTTCAATATATTCCTTGCACATCTCTGCGGTAGCGCTGCCGTGAAACTGTTTTCTTATATGGTCGGAAGGATGTCCGCAATCGAGTGTCGGATCCTTTCCAGGGCCAACAATGTGCCGCCAGGCACAGCACCAGCACATTGGCTGCTCACATTTCATCCCGGCGCACCTCCTTTGAGGCAGAAGCTGCATTCGCAAAATGGTCGGGCATCACAATCCACTTATCCCGGTCCAAGAGGCCAAGCAGTGTCAGTGCCTCCATAAATCCAAACAGCTGATGGCAGGCCGTGTCTGGGTTAACCCAAGAGTAACGCTGATCCCCGATTTCACGGCGAAGCCGTTTCTCACATTTCGCAAGAAGATGGGTGGTGAACTCCGGGCTGCTCCAGATCAGGCTCTTACAGATGATCCAAACACCATGGTCATCAGCATGGCTGGAGGTAACCTCCCGATGGGTCAGTTTGGAGAGCAGCCCACAAAGATAACCGCTGTCCACCCAGTCCTCCTCAAGGAACATCAGCACATCAACATCTCGCAGTTCAAGACGCTCACAAATCTTCTCGCTAAGCGCCTCGTTTATTTCCTGTACTGTTTCAAGCCGCATATCCCAATAGTAATAGTCCTGTCTGCGCAGAGTGACAGTGTAGCCAACTCCTAGTTCCGCATCCACGATCTCCTGAAGCTGAGCCGTCAATTCATCCCAGCCCAAGTAGACCGTCTCATACTCCGGCGAACGCCCATTGCTGAGCTGCCGCGCCAAACCAGCGTTCCCCCGCATCAGCCAAATCTGATATTCTATGTCATTTAGCCCCAGGAATGCTTGAAGGGACTGTCCCACACCCTTTTCTTTGCGCCATATCTCGACCCATGCGTCAATGGTGCTGATGGAACACTGTCCAGTTTGAATCAATTCTTTGAACGTCATAAAAACCTCCGATTTTTTGGATTGCTTGAAATATGAGGGGAGAAGACATCTGGCCTCCTCCCCTCAAACACCGGCATTTAGACCGTCAGATAGTAAATGCTGCAGTCAAATATACTGAAACCCACTCCGCAGCAATAACCTCCTCGCGCCGTCAAACGGCAATTTCAATTTGCTGCTCGTGTCCCCAGCGGAGCAGGAACTTCCGCTCCGCCTGAGTGATGCCACGCCGGTTCATGCCCTGCGCCTGGCAGATCCTTCTGCCGCTCAGCTGCAGGGTCACCAGGGACTGTTCCGGCGCGTTTCTGCGCCGCAGGAACAGGATGTGGCATTCACCGGACGCGACACGGTCGATGTAGTCGCCCACACAGTGGCTGAGGTTGATTCCCTCGTCTGCCAACTCCTTGGGCTCAGTCGGCACCACGATGCAGTAGCCCTGGGCGCTGTATTCCAGCTCCTTAACCAGTTCCGCCTGCTCAGCGAAGTTTTGGCACTGTTCAGCGGCCCTGGCCAAGTTGATCTTCAAAGACATAACATCGTGAGCGGTTTTGAAATGCTCCGGATATTTCTCCTTGACCTTTCCGTAGAAATTTTTCTGCATGGAGAGATAGTCCATGTACTCCCGAAAGAAGTTCTCAGTTACCTCGCCATAGCCCTGCCGGTAGAGGTCAAAACAGATATAGTCGATGAAGCGCCTTAGATTGATGCTGTACTCTGATTCCATAATCTTGACAAAAGAATCAGGTTCGCAGTTCGGATTATATCGGTATGTCGAATCAAATCTCATATTCCGCACCCCAGAACGAACCAACTGCTCGGCAAAATACATCGCCTCGTTGGCACCGTAACGCGCTTCAATCCAAAAAATGACCGGGATACAGTTCTGATACTTCCCGCTGGCGGTGGCATTTGCGGGGAACAACTGTGCTACCCGTGTGAAAAGCCGCTTGTTTTGCTCCCAATACTGCACATGTTTCCGCGGCTTATCATGGCTGATGGGCACATTATGCCGGCACATATCCGTGAGGACTGCGTCTCCTGTCACGGTGATAATGAATTCGGCAGACTCTTTGAAGAGCGCGCCAAGCCAGTTCACCTGCTGAAGATCAATATAACTATCTTTCAAATCCCGCAGGAACGAGCGCAGATTTCCAATAGTCACAGGGTCGATGGCGCCGTTCTTGCAGTCGCGGATGTAGTAGAGGCCCTGGCTGACCAAAATCACCAGTTCCTTTTGCACTTTCTGGGTCTGACGCCGCAGGATGAAGTCCGTATTGTTCTCCAGAACAACTTCATAGGCCACGGACGGTTTCTGCTTGGCGCCGTCCAGATCAATGATATAGTCCTTCAAGGAAACAGCGGCAGTGCTGTTGTTCGTTTCTGACATGACATGAAACCTCCAGTTTTGTGATATTTATGTTTTCTTACCAGACGCTCACAGTGTATCGCGGCTCTGAAACGGCGGCCAGATAGTAATACCTGATTTTGTCCAGGGCGGATCTAACCGCAGAATCCCGCTTTGTCCCCTGGTCGTCCAGATAGCGGATGACAGCCTTACGCTCCTCCGCGTTCAAGCGGGACAGGGCCTGCTGCATCTGCGGGGAAAGCTCCTCCTTCTGAGGCTCAACGGCCAGGAACCGCTCCAGTCCTTCATTCTGGTCCAGGGACACCACGACGGGCCGCTGCTGCTTGCTAAAGCAAGTGAGTCCGCAGGGCCGGTACTGGCGCTTGATGTCCAATACGGCATACTGCAGCTTCATCCAGATATGGGCCTGGATGCACTCGGACCTGGTGGGGTCGAAGGTCTCGATGGCGCTCAGGGCGGCCATGGCCAGCTCCTGATAT
>CAJULJ010000123.1 GCA_910587395.1 uncultured Oscillospiraceae bacterium
GTAAGTTTAGGGCGGAGTAAGTGAGGGAGGAATGGAACGCGGCCAGGGGCGTAGTGCGCCCCGACGTACCAGACTGCATCGACCTTGAAATCAACAAACGAACAAGAACGACCGTGTATTTGCCTTTTCAGAGGCGGACACGGTCTTTTTTTGTTCAAAAAGAAGGGAGTTTTTGAATGAATGTCACAGAGCAGACTGATCCCGCTGACCTATTATGACCCCGGCAAAGAAGTGCGCCTGACGGTGTACGCGGACACCATCATCCTGGACCGAAGCGGAGAGGGCAGTGTCATCAGCGCCGTCCGCTTCGGCGGCTACCCGGAGATGGTGAAGGCCATGTCGGACGCCATCTACGGCGGAGCTACCATCGAAATGCCGTTCAACGGCGAGACCCGCCAACTGAAAGCGATCCCCAAGCAGTACCGGCGGCAGATGTCCCACGACGGCCAGTACGCGGTGGGTACTCTCATGGCGAATGACGACCCCCAGGCCGCCGATTCCCCGGACGATGATGAAGATCCAGAGGAGGCGGGAGAGCAGCAGACCATCCAGCCCCGGAAGTGCTACATCTTCGTTCCCGCCGGGGACAGAGACCGGCTCTTTGAGGAGTTGGACCGCAAGACCGCCGCACCCCTCATCCCGGAGTTCCGGGACGCTGTTCTGGACGCCCTCATCGACCGGGGCGAGCTGCGGCCGCTGGAGGTCTTCTCCCTGACGGAGAAGCTGGACGCCTGGGTGCTGGAGCTGCGGCCCAACGATGAAAACGTGGTGGAGATTCTGGAGCGGGGCCTGGAGTGCGGAGCTATCTCCATTCCCGGGGCCAGCCCGGACCAGCCGGACGGCTTTGAGGGCGTGGAGAACATCACCGGCTACCTCAACACCTTCGGCGTCACTGTGGCCGACCGCATCCGGGACCAGTTCACACCTCTGTTCGACCCGGCTTCCGAGCCGCTGTCCGAGGAGGTGCTGGCTGTCAACGACTACATCCAGCAGAAAGCGGGGTACTCCCTCTACGACGCACAACTGGCCGTGGCCGAGGCGGTCAAGCGCCAGTTGGATCGGAAAGGTGTCGCGCTCATCATTGCCGAATGTGGAAGTGGAAAGACGAAAATCGGCTCCACGGCCCTGGGCGCTCTGCATGGTATGTGGGCAGCTCAAAGCCGGGGCGGGGCCCAAAAATCCTTTGGGCTGGTCATGTGCCCCTCCCATATCACCAAGAAGTGGGTGCGGGAGATTGGGGAGACCTTGCCCAACACCTATGCCATGGTGGTCAAGAGTATCACAGAGCTGGAGCGGCTGTATGGAATGTACCAGGCCGGAGACAAAAGCGTCTATGCGATATTCAGCAAGGAGAAGGCACGGGACGGCTATATGCGCTATCCCGCCGTCACTTGGAATGACCGCAAGCGGGCGTTCCTCTGCCCCGACTGCGGCAAGCCCATCCAGATGGAGTACAGCGACGACGGCTCCCGTTACCTGGTCAATGCAGACCTGCAATTTTTCCTGCGGGAACATAAGAAAAATCGTGTCTGCCGGGAGTGCGGCTCCATGCTGTGGGCCCCGGTCAATCCAGGCAGAAATATCCTTTGGACCAAAATATCGCATTTTGGCTGGGTCTACAAGTCTTTCGCCGCCAGCTACCAGTCTCTCACAGAAGATGACGTAATTCTGGAGCGTCTGCGTGAGATCGCCGAAAATCCCCAGGGCAGTTTCCCGGTCAAGGGAGCCTGCCGCCGTTTTCCCCTGAGTACCTACATCAAAAAGAAGATGAAGGGACGAATTGACGCTTTCCTGGCCGATGAGCTCCATGAGTACAACAACAACAGCGGCCAGGGGGACGCAATGGCGGAGATTTTCAGCGTCAGCAAGCAGTTTGTGGGCATGACGGCCACCCTCATCAACGGCTACAGCTCGGGCATTTTCCATCTGCTGTACCGCCTGGTGCCCGGTCTGATGCGCAAGGACGGCAAGAGCTACCGCAGTCCCCAGACCTTTGACGCAGAGTACGGGGTGGTGGAGAACACCTACGAAACCACCGACGCCGCCTACAATGCCAACCGCCGGGCCAGCAAGCGCAAAACCAAAACCCGCCAGCTTCCCGGAGTATCTCCCCTGGTGTTTTCCCGGTTCCTGCTGGAATACACCGCTTTTCTCTCGCTGAACGATATGGGCAAGGACCTCCCCGATTATGAGGAGATACCCATTCCTGTTGAGATGCCGGAGGATGTGTATGACGCCTATAAGGAGGTGGAACGGGATATTCGTGCGGTGCTGAAGTCGGACCGGAAAGCGGCCCAAAAGCTGCTGTCCGCCTATCTGAATCTGCTCACCGTCTACCCGGACCAGCCCTATGACCAGCCGGATATCGTCCATCCCATCGACGGCCATATTATTGCCCACCCCAGCAATAAGGCCTGCTTTGACGACATTCTGCCAAAGGAAGAAAAAGTGCTGGAGATCGTCAGGGAGAAGATCGCCGCCGGTGAGCGGGTCATGATCTACACCAGCTGGACCCGAACTGACTCCCAGCAGAAACTGGTGAAGCTGCTCACCGGGGAGGGGTTCCGCACTGAAATTCTCAGCCCAACTATCTCACCAGAGAAACGGGAGGCTTGGGTAGAGAAGCGCGTTCGCTCTGGCTGCCAGGTGCTGATCACCAACCCCCGCTGTGTGGAGACAGGCTTGGACCTCAACGCCTTTACCACCCTGATTTTCTACAGCATGGGCTACAACCTGTTCACCCTGCGTCAGGCGGCCCGCCGGAGCTGGCGGATCAACCAGACGGCGCCCCGGGTAGAGGTCTATATGCTCTACTACGTTGACACCATGCAGGCCAAGGCTATGAAGCTGATGGCCTCCAAGCTGGCTGTAGCCGGGATCATTGAGGGCAACCTTTCAGAGGAGGGCCTTGCCGCTATGAGCGATGTGAAGGACCTGACCTCTCAGATGGCGAAGGAGCTGGCCCTGGGTATCAAGGACAACGTGGAGGATATTGCCGCAACATTCAAGAAAATGGCGATCATCAATCCCCGCCGTGAACGGGGCCGGCCCGCGGCCCTGCCTGTTGTTGCGGCAGTTGAGGAGAGAGTCGCCGTGGAAGAAACGCCCGTTGCCGCACCAGTTCAAATCCGTACTGTGGATGCGGAGAACAAGCAGGCCCTCTACGATGGGCTGCTGCAACGGACATTGGAAGAACGGGGAAAAAAGAAGTCGAAGAAGAAGCCGGTGGACGAAAACCAGCTGTCTTTCTTCGATTTTGTTGCGTAGAAGGAGGAATTTCTTTGAACATTACCATGAATCGGGCCGAACTGCTGCACGCTGTCAAGCGTGCGGCGGCGGTCGCCCCGGCAAACTCGCCCCTGGAAGCGCTGAAAGGCGTGCTCGTGGAGGTGAGCGCTGCCAGCAAATCGCTCGTTCTCACCGCCACAAATCTGGAGGTCACCCTGAAGCAGAAGCTGGCCTGCGCCGCCCCGGAGGACGATGCCCTGGCCATCGACGCCAGGTTGCTGGCCGGAATGCTGGAGAAGCTGCCCGGCGACACCGTGGAACTGCGGCGAATGCCCGGAGACAGCCGGCTGGCTGTTTGGAGCGGCGACGCCAAATACAACGTGTCCGTATGGGAGGGGCGCAGTTACCCCAAAGTGGAAATCCCCGCTGTGACCAATCTGGTCCGGATCAGCGGCATCCCCTCCATGGCAAAGCGGACGGTTTTTGCCGCCGACGGGAACAACGAGAAGCCCATGCTGAAATGCGTTCAGTTCCGGGTCACCCAGGACGGCCTCCGGGCCGCCGGCAGTGACGGAACCTGCGTGGTCACAGCCAGAGGGGACAGCAAGAGCACCGGCGAGTTCAGCGTTCTGATCCCCGCACCTTCTCTGAGCCGCCTGGCCCAGATGTGTGAAGATAAGGATGAATTTAGAGCGGGTGTTAACGGCAAAAATATTGTTTTCGTCCGGGAGGGATTTCTGTTCTCCGCCCGGCTGATTCAGGAGAAGTACATTGACACGGACTTTCTGACCAGCTCCCTCAAAAATCAGTTTACCGTACTCACCGATGTGGCGGAGCTGCGCAGGGCTCTGGACAATGTGTCCTGTGTGGAGCCTGATGGGAAGGTGCAGTTATCCTTTGAGGGCATGACGCTGTCCTTCCGGTGCGGCGGCGTTCACGGAAGCGCCCAGAACGCTGTTACAGTGGCCCCGCTGACCGGAATGCCCCAGGGGGAGTATTGGTATCTCACCAAGCGGCTGAACAACTGCCTGCGGTCCCTGTCCGGGACGGCTACTTTGGGGATCGCCACCGGCGGGATGCTGACGCTGGATACCGAGCACGCCTTCTACATGCAGGCCGGTGTGCGGCCTGGAGCGCCACAGTCCGTTCCCCAAAAAGAGGCCAAGAAACCGGCTGCCGGGAAGAAAGCGGCGTAGGGGGTGGACACAGATGAAAATTCCCACCATCTGCCGTTACTGCGGAGGTGTGATCCGCCTGGTGCCTGCCCGGAAGATTTATGGTGCTTCCACCGACCGGCTTGGGCTGGCTGGTGAGAACATCTACCTCTGCCAGAACTGCAACGCTCGGGTAGGCTGCCATAAGGGGACCAACCGTCCCCTGGGCAACGTGGCCAA
>CAJULJ010000124.1 GCA_910587395.1 uncultured Oscillospiraceae bacterium
TTTTCTCTTTCTCCGTCACGCCCAAAATCCGCTCCACGTTGTTTTTGGCAGTGAGAAGTTCTATCATTTTTTCTCGCGTTTGCTTATACTCTGGATACCGCTTTTTGTTTTCCGCCTCCAACTTGGCATACTCCTGTTTCAGCGATTGTATGGACGGCAGCTTCTTCAAACCGAGGGAATCAAAGTACCGCTTCGCCGCTTGACAGGCCGTGATTTCACTGCTATGCTGTTCATAAAATTTCTCCCTTTTCCTGCCCGTCAATTTCCGGTACTGCGCGAAAATTTCCCGTGTTTTACCGTAAGCGCCGATGTGCTTTTGCAGTTCGGAAATGTCTTTCATTCTCTCACGGTTGGCTTTCATCCGGTCTGACAAATCGTGGAATTTCTGCGCTGCCGCATCACAGGCTTTTTCCAATTCTCCAAGGTCCGTCAGCCCATTTTCCTGCAAGTAGATGAGCGTCTTTGCCATCTCTTTGAGATTGAAAGTTTTCGCCCAGCGTTCATATCCTTTGCCCTTTCCTTCGGCCATCTTTGCCTGAATGTCAATGAGCAGATTGGGCTTGGACTTCACCGCCGCCTTTGCCCTGGGAACGACAATACGCTTGCCGGAAATGCGCTCCATAATCGCCGCTTCAGAGTAGTCCGCGCCGAGGGAATCACAGCGGACGAACCTCTTGCCGTTGGGAATTTTGAACGCTAAGTGCTTGCCGCGTTTGACCTCCACACCCGCCGCTTTCATAGCGGCGAGGAAGCTGTCAAAGTCCTTGTAGCCGTGACCGAGGGCGGCGTCGATGATTTGCTCCAACTGTCTCCGGACGGTAGGCGGTTTGTCCTCACCTAACCATGTGCCGTAGCTGCCCCGGCTGGGCTTCGGCTCCGCAATCACCGACAAGCCATTTTCAAGGCACAGCATATCGGAGATTTTACGAACCGCGAATGAGGACCGCCAGAAATTTCGGAATTTTCTGGTGCAGTCTATGGCGGTCGAGTTGAACACGATATGCGAGTGAATATGGTGCTTGTCAACATGGGTGCAGACGATAAAAGCGTGTTTCCCCTTCGTCAGCGACATAGCGAGGTCATAACCGATCTTGTTCGCCAGTCCCGGCGTAATCTCTCCTGGCTTGAAGGACTGCCGCAGGTGGTAGGCGATCACATCATTGTCCTTCCGTTCCCTGCCGGTAATGGCGGCATACTGCCGCTTGGAAAAGAGAAACTCCTGGTCAGCGATAGACGGATTGCACTGATAGGCTGTGACCAAATCGCCGCCGTTGGTTTTCTCTGGATTCTCCACATAGTCTGTTACCCGGCCCAGGGCCTCCGCCACGGTCCGGCCTTTGCCGCTGTGCAGCGGCATCAATCGTGTTGTTGCCATTTTCAAAACCTCCCCTAAAAGAAAAAAGGTGGTGAGCGGCAAAGTGACGCTCACCACCAACTGTCATTTGATTTTTGATAACTGCTCCAAAATGTTCCCAAACAACCCACTGGCCTCCGCCAGCTTGCCGCAGATTTCATCCACCTCGTCAGGGTAGACACCGCCGCCAGAGTTGACCCTCCGGGCGATCTGATTTACATTGTTGGACGTATACCGCAGGAGCTTGGCGCACTCGTCCAGTTCCTTGATTTGCAGTTGGACAATGTAGCCGTCAATACACATCTTCCGAATATAGGCGCTCATGTTGTGAACACCCATCAGCGCCATTCTCCGTTCAATCAACTCCCGTTCCTCGTCCGTGACTTTGAAATAGATGCCGCCGCTTTTGCCTTTGGCGCGTTCAGACATTGGCGCGGGCCTCCTTAACAAAGCTGAGATAATCCTCCAGCGTTTTGCGGCAGGAATCCGTCAGGCATATCAGAGTGTGAAGCTGTTCCTGTGAAAGGTCGGGAAGCACTTCCTTGTAATTAGGTAAGCGGAAGCTTTCCACGCCTTGCTGAATCTTTTCAATAAAGGCACTATATTCCAAAACAAAGGCTTCCGGCGACTGTTTGCAGCTTTTGGTAGGGTCCTTTAATTCCGCGATACTTTCCAAAAACTCAGCTTTTTGTTGCCGGGACGATTTCGCGTGTCCAGGAGCGGCGCGCACCTCCATGGGCTGATAATCGTCCGCAGATCGAATCTGACCGGAGGCCAGCAAAATGGCGGCTGTTTTCTGTTTACCGGGTTCCATGCGTGAGAGCTTCATCGCGTTGCTCTGGCTGAGCTTATATTGGGGGTAATGACGAAAGACTTTCCGCGTATCTTCCGTCAGGCCGTTCATCATTTGAATGGTTCGTTCTATCGTCCGGGGCGATACGCCCAGCTTGCCGGCGGTGTCTTGAGAGAAGGGTTTCAACGTCGCCGACATTTTGTCGGTGACGTTGTTGCCAATAGCGCGGTTCATCCCCGCCGCCTGCGCCTGTCCAGCTTTAGTCTCCGGGTGAAGGGATTCGTAAATCTCCTTCCGGCGCTCCAGCAGTTCCCCGTACTCTATCATGGACAGTTCGGTGCGCACAACATTCTCATCAATTTCGGCCAGCTCCGTTTGCAGGGCATCAAGGGGACAGATGTTACACTCGATTTCCGTCCAGCCCAGCATTTTTGCGGCTTCCAGACGGTGCAGGCCAGCGACGAGAGTATGCTCCTGGTCGATGGTAATGGGGTTGAGCAGACCGATCTCGGAAATGCTCTGTGCCAATTCGTTGATCCCGTCCAGGTTGGCCGGACGCCGCCCAGGGTTTATTTTGATCTCACTAATCGCAACTTTCATGCGCTCCCCCTTATCTCCGCCTCTGCCAAACGAGGTCGTAACCAAGGGCATCAGCCAGCTCCACAGCTTCCTTGTAGCGCAAGGATTCCCGGCGCAGCTTGTCGGAGAGGTTGGGGACGCTGGGGCTCCATCCGTACTGCTCGGCCAGCTTCTCCACCAGCTCGCTCATGGTGAAGCCCTCCCGGACAATATAGGCTTTGATTTCGTTCCTGATATTCATAAAAATCGTACTCCTTTTCAAAATTGTATTCGCCATCCGGCGTAAGATTAGAAAGCACTCCTATCGGCTTGGGCAGGCTGTTCACAATGCCCAGGTCATAGGAGCGCATATCGAATTTCAGTGTTCAGCGTGAGGTCATCTGCAACCATGAAAAACCAGCAGGGGACAACGTACCGTGTTCGTTGATCGGCGTTGCGTGTTTCCACGAAAAAGAATCCGTCCTATGCTGTTTTGTTCGCTGATTTTACATGGATTGAAATTCACAGAGCAAAAGGGGGCCTGCCATATGGCAAGCCCCCTCAGTGCTTTATGCGGTTTTTTCCTGCTCGGACAGCTTCTTCTGCTTGTCCCGTTCGCGCTGGCGTCTGCTGCGCTCACGGTAATAAGCCCGCTGTTTCCGCTGCTTCTCCATCTCCGCCAATTCCTCCGCTGTCGGCTCCGGCAGAGGGACATCAAACTTCCCGATAAACTTCAGATAGATGTCTACCTCCTGTATCCGATCTCCAGTGGAACGATCCGGCGCATGGACGAGGATCTTGTCCACGAACTCGTAGATCATTGGCGTGGTCAGTATGGAGAAGTCGGTATACTTCCTCGCTAGTGCCAGAAACTGATCCACTCTGGTCGTGTCCGCCTCGAAAGCATCCAACTCCGCCTGTGCCTTGGCGATGGATTCCTCCAACGCCTCCTGCTCCAGTTCATATTCGCCGGACAGCAGCTCGAACCGCTTCTCCGAAATCTTCTCGGTGGCGTAGGATTCATAAAGTTTCTTTATCAGCCCATTTAGCTCGCCAGACCGTTTGCGGTCCTTGTTGAGTTTCCGCTTCAAGTCCTTCGCGGCCTGGGCCTGCCGGACCTCCGACGCCGCCCGAACCTTCTCAATGAACTCCGCCTCGTTGGTGATCGCATAGGCGCTGACCGTCCTGATCGTATCCAGAATCAACGCCCGGAGTGCCTTGGTGCTGATGTAGTGGCCGAAACATTCCTGATGGTAGTGGCGAAATGTCAGCGCGTAGGTGGAGCAATCGTAGTGGTCATAGGGATAAAGGCCGCTTACCGGGTCTTTGCCCCGGTTCTCTTTGTTGGCCTGCGCCCGGCCCCGGTGGTTATACATCTTCGCGCCGCAGTCGGCACAATAAAGCAGGCCCGTCAGCGGGTTGGCCTCCCCGGTGGTGTCTGTGCGGCGGACGGTCTTTCTGACCTGCTGGGCCAGTTTCCAAGTCTCCGGGTCCACAATGGCCTCATGGGTATGCTCGAAAACCGTCCATTCCTCCGGAGGCCGCTTGATGGCGTGTTTATCTTTGTATGATTCCTTATAGGAACGAAAGTTGACCGTATGCCCCATGTACTCCGGCTTGGCGAGGATATTCGAGACAGACGTGCCGCTCCAGTCGTAGGGGCGGCTGTCATCGTAGCTGTTCCGCTGTGTCCCCTGTCCCCGCTTACCCATATAGACTGAGGGCCGCTCAATTCTATCATCCCGAAGGATGCTGGCAATCTCATGGGGGCCGTGTCCCTCCATGCT
>CAJULJ010000125.1:0-254 GCA_910587395.1 uncultured Oscillospiraceae bacterium
CGGCCAGCCAGCCTCAGCGGCGAACCATCCTCCCAAGGAAGCCAGGGAGGTTGGTCCCCAGCTCCGGCCGGGGATCTGCCGGGGGCGGAACTGGAGCGGGGGCCTCCGGGGGCGGGGGCGCGTCCCGCTCCGGGCCCTCGCCCTCATTTAAAAGGTGGTCGGTGGTTACGCCGAACGCTTTTGCCAAGGCCAGCAGCTTGCCGATGTCCGGGGACGCCTCGCCGGAGTAACATAGTAAAAGACATCAATCAATC